>QIFK01000063.1 GCA_003230615.1 Nitrosospira sp.
AGGTTCAACAACCAGTAAAGGGGGTTTAACCAGTACCCAAAGTTCAACCAGTAACGGAAATTCAAACAGTAACGGAAATTCAAACAGTAATGGGAATTCAGGCAGTACAGATAATAAAGGTAAATGGGTTGGTGGAACCCAATTTCAACAAGCGTTTCCTGGCAGCCGCCAACACCCCGGGAAATCCATGATGCAGGTGTTATGGACGGGAGACCCGATGGGTGGACACCTCTGTGCAGCATTACTCAATGCGGCCCTTGGATTGACACCGCCGTTGACTGAAACAAGGATCGTGGATATGTGCCTAGAATACGAGACGAAGGGTTATTTCGAACCAACGGCAGGCGTTCATTGGTACGAAGGAGATATTATCTACTACTTTCAGAGTCTGACATAACAAGATCGTATTGAATTAAATTATCTAAGCCTGTATCGTACTGACCTCTATTTGTACCCTAGCGGTAAATTTAAAATGAAGTGGCAAATAATATCATCGGATCAAGCCCTGTATTTCCATTCCTGGGATAACGAATGCGTAGTCTATAACAGCCTTTCCGGGGATACCCACTTACTGAATTTGACTGCCAGTCAAATACTATTGAAATTACAGCAATCTCCAACGGAGGCAATTACTCTTGCTAAATTAGTTCCTCCCACAGATCAATCTGAATCACATGCAGAACATGAGCTCCAAATAGAACATCTTCTTGCGGAACTCAACGCCCTAAATCTAATCGAGAAGTGCCAGAGTACGATTAACTACAACCCTCCATCTTGTAGATGAAGTAACCGTCTTTGTTAATTGCTTCGACAACATTGTCGGGTGCGCTCTGGCTATGGCAAAATTTGCACTCCTTACTCGAAATTGCTGCATCGCCTTCGTCGATTGATAGTAGCCATTGTCTGGCATACTCAACTGCTTTTTGATCGTCTTTTACCCCAGTAAATACATCAAAGTGCATTGTATGACCATCTTTAGATTTGACATAAGTATCATAGACATGAATTTGCATAATCTTCCCCCTAGAAATTTATAAATTGAGTATTTTACTTGTTTAGTGTGAGAAAGGTGCCGGAGTCGGGTTCATTTGGTCAATTTTGTGTTAATTGTAGAGAAAACTAGAACTAAATAATAAGGAAGAGTGAATTTTTCCGTTGGATAAAATTTCCAAGCCGTTTCCCCTTAATATGAACCAGTATATTTTAAAAAATGAATACCAATTTCACTAAATCAAAAAGACCAGACACTAAAGATATTAAATAACCATTGTGTTACATTTTCCTCGAACCTACTGAATCAAGCTATGGAACGACCAATTATAAGATATGGACATGATGATATAGGAGATTGGGTCGCAACTCTCAGTTGTGGGCATCTACAACATGTGCGGCATAACCCACCATTTATCAATCGGTCCTGGGTTACAACAGAAAAGGGTCGCAGAAGTAAGATAGGAAAAATTCTCAACTGTGTTCGATGCGATAGATTTGAGCTACCAGATGGTTTTGTTACGTATAAAAAAACGCCGATTTTTACCGAGGAATCCTTTCCCGCTGGTTTGAAGAACGATCACTCGACACAAGCTGGAATTTGGGCAAAAATTATCGTTACAAAGGGCAAACTTCGATACTGCGTTGATACTTTAGAAATAGATCTGGAATTATCTCTGGAAAAACCTGGAATTATTGTACCCGAGGTGCTGCATAGCGTGGAACCCTTGGGTACGGTTAATTTTTTTATTGAGTTCTATAGGGAGCCAGATCACCTCACCTAATGGTTTCATCAACAAAGATAGAAAACACTACTGGGCCAACCTTAATAGATACATAATTACAAGATAGACTCAGAAACTTTAATGCTAACACCTTAGCATTTCTTTACTCTGCTAAAAAAAGTATGCAATACGTACAATGGAAGAAATTGTTATCGTAGCCCAAGTACGTCCTGCATATCAAACAAACCACATTGCTTATCTGCTAGAAAACGAGCAGCACGTAACGAGCCCTCTGAGAAAGCTGCACGACTGTTAGCCTTATGTGAAATCTCAATACGCTCCCCAGTACCTGCAAACATCACCGTGTGATCACCGACTATGTCTCCGCCGCGCACGGTAGAAAACCCAATAGTAGAAGGTACACGTTCGCCTGTGACCCCCTCCCGCCCATACACTGCTACTTCTGAAAGATCTCTTCCAAGTGCCTGCGCTACTACTTCGCCCATATGCAATGCGGTACCTGATGGTGCATCCACTTTGTGGCGATGATGAGCCTCGATGATCTCAATATCGTAACCTTCACTTAGTGATCTGGCAGCCATATCCAAGAGTTTGAATGTAACGTTTACACCCACACTCATGTTAGGCGCTAATACGATCGCGATATCTTTTGATGCTGCTTTTAGTGTCGATTTTTGTTCTGCTGAAAAACCAGTGGTTCCAATTACCATTTTCACTCCCTTAGTACGGCAGATTGAAAGATACTCCAACGTTCCTGCGGGACGGGTGAAATCAATCAAAACATCACAGCCAGGAAGTACGGTAGGAAAATTGTCTGTAATAGCAATGCCACAAGGGGTGCCAATTAACTCGCCCACATCTCTCGTAAGATAAGAATTGCCAGTTTGCTCTAGAGCCGCAGATAAATGCAAATCTAAAGCCTGTGTGACAGCCCTCAACAGGGTTTTTCCCATGCGGCCCGAACTTCCAGTAATAGCAATATTCAATGTCGTCATTTGTATATACCTACACAGTTATTTTTGCAGCATCCCTTAAAGGATTGTTTGTCTTTCCGATTAATCTGCTTCTATACCATCTGCAATTCCGGGTGGAGGTGGGGGCAGGATCTGTTCCGCACTAGAAACTGTCGGTTCAGGTGAAGATGCCATGTCGTGTTTTTCCTCTATAGCAAGTATTGTGGGCTTGTCCTGTTCCGCACTAGGAATAGTTGGTCCTGGTGAAAGTTCTGCATTCTGTTTTTCCGCAGTAGGATATTTTACAGGCTCAACTAATTGAGGTGAAACAGAGGCGAATGAGTCTGAGAAATCACCCTCAGTCCGCGCTAGTTTGTCATCTTCGAAAAAAACTGTTAGCTTATATTCTTCGACTAGAACACCTTGTTGCTCAAGACTGTAAACATAATCCCAACGATCTTTATGAAAAACATCACCAATCAACGCAGAACCAAGTACAAAACGAACTTGTGATCTAGTCATACCAGGTTTCAGCTTTTCCACCATTTCCTGAGTTATAACGTTACCCTGCTGCACATCAATCTTATAGAGCAAAGATGGTGTGGACGAACACCCAGCTATAAATAACAATACAAGTAGCGTAAATATTTTTGCATACATCTCGGCAACATATGTTTTCAAAGCAGATTTAACGTTATATGATACATTATTTGATTTGCCAGGCGGATATAACTATGAGTAAACCAAATGATCTTAAAACTATGGGCCTTAAGGCTACGCTACCACGACTACGAATACTTAGTTTGTTTGAAAATACTACGATACAGCATCTATCAGCGGAAGATGTATATCGATCTTTGATAAACGATGGTGAGGATATCGGCCTTGCTACCGTCTATCGAGTGTTGACACAATTTGAACAGGCTGGGGTTTTAAAACGCCATCACTTTGAAAGTGGTAAAGCAGTATTTGAACTTAATCACGGAGATCATCATGATCACCTAATATGCCTGCAATGTGGTCATGTTGGCGAGTTCTATGATGAAGAAATCGAAAAACGTCAGATTAAAATTGCTAAAGATCTCGGGTTTACCATTCATGAACACTCGCTGTCACTTTATGTAGATTGTGTAAAACCGACTTGTGAATATCGTAAGTCGTGAATGAAAAATGAATCAAGTGTATTTATACGCCTTCTAGCTCCAATAATTTCATGCCCTAAATCTATCTAAATCCGCACAACCTATTGGGTAAAATGAATGCTAAAATTCAATCTGTTCGTTTTACTCACCAAACTTGTTAGTGCTTCATTCATAAGATTTGTGTTATTGAGCACCGATAATTATTTACACATTAGTAAATGCTAAGGTTAACCGAATTAAATAAACTAATTTGATTGCTATTAAAATCTTTCTACACGGCAAGAACTGGTTTGACGAAGAGGTAAGCACTTAACTCATATTGAAAGATTTTTATCCTTTTCAGAATGAACTCTTGTATCAAGGGGTAAGGGTGAATTTCATAAAATTCAGAATATAATTATGAATGTAGCATGGGATGTTATTTAACCACAAAAAGAAATATTTTCATGAAAGGAGATTGGGTTGTAGTTATCCAGTTCAACTCGGTTCTCTGTTAAGCCCAGACGGAATGTAGCAAACTCTGTAATTCCTTCTTATATTTAGGTGTTTTATCTGTGCCTTCTTATGAACTCTTCATTGGTCTTCGCTACACGCGTGCAAAACGCCGCAATCACTTCATTTCGTTTATTTCATTGATTTCTCTTTTGGGTATCACGCTTGGCATGACGGCCCTTATAACGGTGATGTCGGTAATGAACGGTTTCCAGAAAGAAGTACGCACTCGTATATTAGGAGTAGCATCGCACATCCAGGTAAGCGGCGTAAATGGAAGGCTTGCCGACTGGCAAGGGGTTGCGAAGGAAGCAACCAAGCACTCACAAGTAGGAGCTGCTGCACCTTACGTTAGCGCCCAGGGTATGGTGTCATTCGATCAAGTTGTACGTGGCGTATTAGTACGCGGTATCCTGCCTCATATGGAAGACAAGGTGGCTGATTTTTCCCATATGATGGTAAGTGGAAAACTAAACAACCTTGCACCAGGAGAGTTCGGTATCGTTGTTGGCTTGGAACTAGCACGAATCTTGGGTGTGTCCAAAGGCGATAAGATCGTATTAATCTCACCACAAGGGCAGATGACACCAGTGGGGATGCTGCCTCGTCTCAAACAATTTACCATTGCCGGTATTTTTGCAGCGGGACATTTTGAATACGACTCGTCGTTGGTGTTAATCCATATAGCAGATGCACAAAAACTATATCGTATGAAGGGTGATCAAGTGTCAGGCGTAAGACTGAAACTACACGACTTGTTTCAAGCACCGCAAGTGGTGCGAGAACTTGCACCACTAATTTCTTCAAATACATACATTAGCGACTGGACCAGTCAGCATGCTAATTATTTTCGTGCAATCCAGATTGAAAAGCGAATGCTTTCTCTTATTCTTGCTTTAATCATTGCAGTTGCAGCTTTCAATATCGTTTCTACCCTGGTAATGGCAGTAACTGACAAACAATCCGATATTGCTATTCTACGCACCCTTGGGGCAAGCCCACAAAGTATCATGAAAATCTTTATCGTACAGGGCACTTTGATTGGTGTTTTTGGTACGATATTGGGGGTGATTGGAGGTGTATTGCTGGCATTCAACGTAGGGTCAGTAATTGCGCTTATTGAGTATTTATTTACCGTTCAGTTTTTGTCGCGCGAAGTTTATTACATCAGCAAAATCCCGTCAGACCCTCATCTCGCTGATATAGTGACGGTTGCGATCGTATCGTTTGGGTTGACCATACTAGCAACGATTTATCCGAGCTACCGAGCATCCAAGGTCAATCCTGCAGAAGCATTAAGATATGAATGAGATAATACTTTCTTGTACCAATTTACGTAAAAGTTACTATCAGGGAAAGTTTGAAGTACCGGTACTTATGGGTATAAACCTGCAGGTGGTGGCAGGTGAAACGCTTGCCATTGTGGGCATATCCGGTTCTGGAAAAAGCACGTTACTGCACCTATTAGGTGGGCTAGATGTGCCTACCTCTGGAGATATCCATATTATGGGCCAGAATATTACTGCCATAAACGAAGAAGAAAGATGCCGGCTACGTAACAAGTCGCTTGGTTTTATTTACCAGTTTCACCATCTGCTACCAGAATTCAGTGCACTTGAGAATGTCGCCATGCCACTATTAATCCGGCATATGAACAGCAACGAATCTTATGATCATGCAATAGAGGTATTGAAGCAGGTGGGTTTGGGTCACCGCCTGTCTCACACGCCAGGAGAGCTTTCAGGGGGGGAGCGTCAGCGTGCAGCAGTAGCACGCGCCTTGGTCACCAAACCTGCTTGTATCCTGGCTGATGAGCCTACCGGCAATCTTGACCGGCACACTGCCGGTGAAATCTATGCGCTAATGTTAGAGCTTAACCGTGATGCAGGTGCAAGCCTTATCATTGTTACCCATGATCCACTTTTGGCCAAACAGACAGGAAGGACATTACAGTTAGTTGATGGTATGCTGGCTGAATAAAAAATGTTATTGTGAAAAGGCAGGCTGTATTTATTGTAGCCTGTAGCCCATTTTTCTCTCATCGATTAATAATGCTCCTATGAAAGAGTCTTATAAAGAATCTTTTCAGCTCATTCTGTCATTAATTTACGTTGCATTTGTCATTGCAGGAATTTCTGGTATTTCCTATAGTCTATTTCGTCCTGAAGGCTGGATTAGCAATTGGTTAGGTAGTGTTTGGAGCATGGAAATGCATTTCCTAGTCATGGCTGTTCCTGTTTTCATAATTTCGATTGTTGTTGTCAAAAAATGGCTGAATGGGCTATTCGCTAGTAGCAAGGGCGATACATTAGTCAACATATTGATGGGCATTTTGTTACTAGCTGGAATATATTTCTCGAGTAAATATTTTTTCTTTTAGAAATGACAAGAATACGTTCTGGACTTGAGTTTTAGTATTCTACCGGCAGCGGATCAAGGCTGCGCCACAAATACCACGTCGCTACAGATCGCCATGGTTTCCATAACTCAGATATTGTACGTATCTTAAACTCGCTTACGGGTTGGTTGGCATTATAGTGAATACTTAAGGCGCGTTTTAGGCCCAGATCTTTCATCGGCAATATGTCTGGACGCAGCATATGAAAAATCAAGAACATTTCAGCGGTCCAGCGCCCAATACCTTTTACGCGCGTCAGTTCTAAAATTAGCGCCTCATCATCCATCTCCTGCCATCTAGCCTCATTTAAGCTCTTTCTAATAAAGTGTAGCGATAGGTCTTGTAAATAAACTACTTTCCTCTGTGACAAGCCACAATTTCGTAGTTCGTCTTTTCCTATCTCTTGAACTGTATGTGGCGTAATCTCAGAAACTGTAGCGACTACTTTTTTCCAGATACTTTCTGCTGCTTTCACAGAGATCTGCTGGCCTACGATGGAACGCGCAAGAGTAGTAAACGCATCACCATGTGAACGTAGTGCGGCCCCTTTGAAGCATAATATAAGCTTATGCATCACTTCATCGCGCATAGCAAGCTCTTGAGTTGCTTGTTTCCAGTGCTCTGGGATCATTTGTTAACCAATTATCAATGGTGCCGTTGCGCCCGTTTACGCCACTCATAAATTACGTATAGCCGCCATACTCCATGTACTGTGAAATAACCTATTATTGAAAGTAGTATCGCCAGCAGAGATATTCCGGTCAATAAAGTACTTCCAAGAGAAGATAGCCAATCTATTGTGGAAGGAATCCATTCATTAATTTCTTTGTCTAAAAGAGAAAACTCTACTTGAGGCATATTAATTGTATCGTTACCGATAACAAACCTACCGATCGCATATGCAATAAGATAAATCGGTACTATGGTCAAAAAATTGGAATAAAGTGTGATCAATACTGCCATTGGAAGATTTACTTTGAATACGATAGCGAGCATGGCAGCAAAAAAGAACTGAACTGGGTTGCTCCCAGGGATTAAACCAGCAAACAAGCCTACTGCAACTCCACCTGCTACTGAGTGACGATTAAGATGCCACAAGTTGTGATGATGCAGTAAACCCCCGAACATTCCGATAAATCGATTTTGATGGATACTATCTTGGGAAGGAAGATATTTTTTGAAAAATTTTCGAGGCACCCGATAAGTCTCCTAAGTTCCTGGCAGGATATGCTCATAATATGTAACTGGTTGCTATACTACCTCATGAATTTGTCCAACTTAAAGAAAATCTACAGTAACAAACTAGACCAGTTATTAGATTTCTGTTTTCTCAAGGCTTTAAACCCACATAGAACTTGCAGGTGTGCGGTTTGTTGTATTATTTCTATAGAATTTACCAGTCTTCTGGGAGGGTTTAATAAATTGCACTGTTTGAAAACTCTACCCTGATTCTAAGCATCACATTATAGTGCCTCACTATTATCAGTTCTAATTTCTCCTGGAGAAAATCTATGCCCATTAAGTCAAGAATCAGAACTGTTCCTAATTATCCAAAGCAAGGCGTAATGTTCCGGGACATAACAACATTGTTAAAAGATCCGATAGGTTTTCGCATCACGATTAACGAATTTGTTAATCGTTTTATTGGTGTAAAAATCGATAGAGTAGTTGGAATAGAAGCTCGTGGGTTTATCATCGGTGCGGCGCTTGCATGTCAGCTTGGTGTGGGCTTCGTACCGATTCGCAAGAAAGGCAAGCTACCAGCGGAAACACGTAGCCATGACTATAAACTGGAATATGGTACCGATTGTATTGAAATCCATATAGATGCCATTTCCCAGGGTGAACACATACTGCTGGTAGATGACCTGATAGCCACTGGAGGCACAGCAGAAGCAGCTGTAAAACTAATTGAGTCTATGGGCGGAAAGATTATAGAGTGTTGTTTTGTCATCGATTTACCTGACCTAGGCGGCAGTTTGCGGCTGAAAAAACATGGTCAAAAAGTTTTCTCTCTTTGTAAATTTGAAGGGGATTGAATGTGATTAAGAAAAGCATGGAACAATCAGTGGAGGCACTGTGTTGGGAGAATGGGCATTTGGAAATACTCAACCAACGTGTTTTGCCCGCTCGATTTGAGTATCTTATTTTTAATTCAGCGATAGAAGTGGCAGAGGGTATCCGCTCTATGGTGGTGCGTGGAGCTCCAATAATCGGTTGCGCTTCTGCTTATGGTGTTGCAATGGAAGCACAGAGGTTGCGAGGTACTACGCCTACAGAATTTGCTAGCATTATAGATGAAGCCTTCAAGGTATTGACAGAAAGTCGGCCTACTGCATGAACTTGTTCTGGGCACTCGAATGGATGCGTGCTCTGTGGAAAGGTACTGCCGGCCGTACTTCTGGCGAGGTTGCCGATGCTCTACTGTACGCAGCGCATCAGATGTTATCTGAAGATCTTCAGATCAACCGTTCCATGGGTGCTTTCGGTGCCAAATTACTATCTAATAACATGACAGGATATTTGATGAGCCGGGGTGAAATTGATGCTGTAGTAGTTGGAACTGATCGCGTGGCAGAAATGGAGATGTGGCGAACAAGATCGGTACCTACATGGCAGCTGTATTAGCAAAACGTCACAGCATCCCATTCTATGTAGCCTGCCCACTATCTACTATCGATCTAGCCACTCCCAACGGAACAGCTATTCCTATTGAGGAAAGAAATGCTGACGAGGTAACTAGCTTTCATGGTCACCAGTGGGCGGCAAAAAAAGCCAATATTTACAATCCCGTTTTTGACATTATGCCAGCTGATTTAGTCACTGCCCTGATTACTGAGAAAGGAGTTGTAGAGCAACCTAATTTGGACCGCATAACAAGGTTGTTTAGACACAAAACAATTTATATATTGCAGCATTGGAGTAGATTAATGCCTTTGAACTTTATCAATATGCTGACTCATAATTTGGTTTAGGCTACATCAGAATAACGTCATACTGTTCCTGCACATAAGTCGTTTCCACTTGTAGACTGATAGGTTTCGCAATAAAGTCGCCAAGTTGAGTAAGACTTAGGGATTCTTCATCAAGGAACAAATCAATTACTTGTTGTGATGCTAGAATACGAAATTCACGGGCGTCAAATTGGCGAGATTCGCGTAGCAATTCACGCAGGATTTCATAACACATCGTTTGTGCAGTTCTGACCTCGCCACGACTCTGACAAGTAGGACAGGGTTCACACAAAGTATGTGCAAGACTTTCTCGAGTGCGCTTGCGAGTCATCTCTACAAGCCCCAGCGCAGTAAACCCATTAACAGTCATGCGCGTCCGATCTTTCAATAAAGTTTTCTTGAGCTCCATAAGCACAGCATTTCTGTGCTCTACATTTTCCATATCAATAAAATCAATGATGATAATGCCACCTAAATTTCGTAAGCGTAATTGGCGCGCAATTACTTGTGCTGCTTCCAAATTAGTTTTGAAAATGGTGTCGTCAAAATTTCGTACACCAATGAACCCACCAGTATTCACATCCACGGTAGTTAGCGCCTCTGTCTGATCAAAGATCAGATAACCTCCAGACTTCAAGTTTACTCGTCTTGCCAAAGATCTTTCAATTTCGTCATCCACTCCGTTTAGATCAAATAATGGGCGCTCTCCAGCATAATGCTCCAACCGGCCCTTTACATTTACCATATAGTCATGAGCAAATGTGGTCATTTTCTGAAATGTTTCGTGGGAATCTACTAGGATACGTGCTGTGTCATCGGTCACAAAATCACGTAAAACCCGATAGCTTAAATTTAAATCCTGATAAATTAGCGCAGATGGAGAGGCAATCGAAAATTTCTTCTGAATATTGAACCATTGTTTATGTAGATATTTTATGTCTGTTTGCAAATCATGCTCGCTTGCTGTTCCTGCCATGGTGCGAACTATGTAGCCACCTTTTTCATCAGCAGCAAGTATCTGTTTCAACCTTTCCCGAAGTAGCTCACGTTCGGTTTCGTCCTCAATGCGCAGGGAAACACCAATATTAGATTCTTGCGGAAGATATACCAGCACCCGTCCTGCAATACTGATCTGGGTGGACAATCGAGAGCCCTTAGTACCAATTGGATCCTTAATTACTTGGACTAAAATGCTTTCTCCTTCGTGTAGAAGTTTATCTATGGATTTATCGACGCTTCCACCCTGGTGATTCCCCCATAGGTCAGCTACATGCAGAAAAGCAGCACGATCAAGACCAATATCAATGAAAGCGGATTGCATTCCAGGTAACACCCGACTGACGCGTCCATTGTAGATATTTCCAATTTTGCCAAGATTACCAGTACGCTCTATGTGCAATTCTTGAACTACCCCTTGTTCTATCACTGCGACACGAGTCTCTTGTGGAGTTATGTTGACAAGAATTTCCTTGCTCATAAATGTGATGCTCTATAGATTGTTGTCAACTTTGGAGAATATTTATGTTAAATTTTTCTAGTAACTGCGCTGTTTCAAATAGCGGCAACCCTAATACACCGCTATAGCTTCCGGAAAACTCCATTATGAAAACTGCTGCCTTTCCTTGAATCGCGTAGGCACCTGTTTTGTCGTACGATTCACTACTTATAAGGTAGCTCTGGATTTCACTCTGGCTAATGTCACGAAATCGCACTGTAGAAGTAGATAGACATTCCTTTATTTTACCCTGTGAAGTAACCACTACCGCGGTCAATACTTGGTGGGTCTGGCCGGAAAGTGCTGTCAATATCTCTTCCGCATGAGCAGGGTTTTCTGGTTTACCAAAAATACGTCCCTTGAACCCCACTATCGTATCTGCCACAAGCAACGGCTTGAGGGGTAGTCCGCGCTGCACTAACCGCATCCACCCTGCCTCTGCTTTTGCTCGGGCAATTCGACTAACATAATCTGTCGGCGACTCACTCTTCATTGGAGTTTCGTCAACATCTGCTGGGCGCGGCAAAGTCTCACGCATCAACAAAATTTCAAAATTTATCCCGATCTGTTTCAATAATTCACGTCTACGAGGGCTACGAGAAGCAAGATAAATTCGATTTTCTGGACGAGCCATGATGGTTGATCCCTTAAAAATTAATATTCATTTGAAGAGATATCCTAATCATAATTTAATTTTATATTTACCTTTATTTTCGATGATAAGGATGCCGCTTAATAAGTGATACCGCACGGTATAGCTGTTCTGCCAACAACACTCGTACCAAACCATGTGGTAAAGTCAGTGCAGACAGCGCCAGAACTTCATCTGCTGAATTCTTAATTCCGGAGTCTAACCCATCCGCACCACCTATGATAAATACAGTATCGCCACCGTTTCTCATCCACCCAGTGATTGAATCTGCTAACTTGGCCGTAGTCCATTGTCTGCCGTGCTCATCCATCACAACTGTACGACACTTAGGCGGTAATGCTGCTTTGATACGTACAGCTTCAGCACAAAGTACCTGTTCAATATTTTTACTTTTACTACGTTTCTCCGGCTTAATTTTCAGCAGTTCAACAGGCAACTTTTGTGACATTCGCATTGTGTATTCTACAAAACCAGCTTCCACCCATTCTGGCATTTTGTTACCCACCGACAATATAATGAATTTCATGGTAAAAACACCTTAATTTACCCAATATGACCGTATTTAGTTGATTTCGCTTTTCTAGTAGCAAAATTCAATTTATAACTGGCAGTCACAATATGACATGAAAAAACGGTGTTTTAAGATTGATCTATAGTAACTTTCTCTGCCATCGTCGTTTCTAATTCAGTCCATAACTCCTCAAGAGCATAATGAGCGCGCGTAGCAGGCAGCATTATGTGTACCAGTATATCCCCTAAGTCCAACAACATCCATTCACCAGATTGCTCACCTTCTATACCATACACCACGCCCCCTGCAACTTTCACTTTCTCATGTACATTGTTTGCCAGCGCTTTGGCCTGACGAGTTGAAACTGCACTTGCGATTACCATACGGTCAAAGAAAGTAGTTATATTTGTCACGTCCAACACCTGGATATCATGTGCCTTGACATCCTCCAACGCTGAAACAACTGTTTTTAATAGCTGATTAAGCTTCATATACCTTATATATACAATTGACTTGCTGCAATATGATTGAGAGCTGCATCAGGAATTAAATAACGCACACTTTTGCCAGCAGCTATACGTGCACGAATAACGGTTGCAGAAATATCTAGCATTGTTGTCGGCACGACAAATATCAACCCGCTAGTCGTGTTTCTGAGACTATCAACACTAGACACCCAACGCCGAGAGCATTCGTCTTTTAACTCTTTCGGTAACACATCATGATTTGACGTAAGCACATGGCCTGGACGAGCAGCAATAATAAAATGACACAAATTAAAAAGCTCGTGCCAATTATTCCACTCGTCAAGTTTTATAAAGGCATCTACTCCTATAACAAAACATAGTACGATTTTTTTTCCTAATTCCTGCTTGAGTTCATATAACGAATCTATGCTGTAACTAATTCCACCACGATTAATTTCACGTTCATCCAAAACAAATCTGGAATTGTCTTGAATTGCGATACGCACAATCTCGGCACGATGTTGTGGTGATGTAATAGGAGCGTGTCGTAATGGCGGTACACCGGCAGGAATAAAGTACATCTTTTGTAAGCCAATGGCTTCAATAATTTCTTCAGCTACCCGCAAATGGCCATAATGTATGGGATCAAAAGTACCACCAAAGATACCAACAAGAGGTAACTTAGATTTAGACATTGCCTCTTGGGGTAAAGCAACACAGAAGAACAAAAAGGGCTTCTATTAGTGCCCTTCTTGTTTCGGCATTCTTACCGTAAAGATTTTCTCTCACAAAAGTGCACGAGACATGTTGGCAAGCTCCTTAACCATATACCCAGTAAAGCGCGCAGCAGATACTCCGTCGATCACTCTGTGATCGTAGGACAGTGATAACGGTAACATTAAACGTGGAACAAACTGGCCATCACGATATACTGGCCTGATGCTGGCACGAGAAATACCAAGAATTGCAACTTCCGGTGCATTAATAATAGGTGTGAAAGCTGTTCCCCCAATACCTCCTAAACTTGAAATGGTAAAGCTTGCACCCTGCACCTCAGCAGGCTTCAGCTTGCCCTCACGGGCATGTACAGCTAGATTACCTAGTTCTTTTGCAATGGCAACTACACCTTTTTGATCCACATCACGGATCACTGGCACCATCAGTCCGCTTGATGTATCAACTGCAAAGCCAAGGTGGTAGTAGTTCTTAATCACCAAATTCATATCGCCATTACTTTTATCAAGTGATGCATTAAAATCTGGAAATTCTTTTAACGCTAGCATCGTAGCATGCATCAGGAAGGCCAATATCGTGAGCTTGACGCCGCCTTTCTGTACAGTTTCGTTAAAGCCCTTACGTTGAGTTTCAAGCTCGGTGATGTCGGCCTCGTCAAACTGTGTGACATGCGGAATCATTACCCAATTACGGTGTAAATTTGCCCCCGCCATTTTTTGGATACGTAATAGCGGTTTTAATTTCACCGGTCCAAATTTGGCAAAATCAACTTCAGGCCAAGGTAGCAGATTTAATTCTATGCCATCGTCTTTACCAATTGGTTTTGATAATTCGACTTTGACGTAAGTCTTTATGTCTTCCTTAAGTATGCGTTTTTTAGGGCCGCTACCACCAACCAGACCAAGATTTACACCTAATTCACGTGCAAAGCGGCGAACGGAGGGGCTAGCATGCGCCTGGTTAAAAGCAGTTTCGTTTACTGGCATAGGGGCTATCGAAGGCTTACTAGCAAGCTGCGGGTTAAAAACTTGAACTGGATTAGGAATAGTTTCTACAGGAGCAGAGTGGGTGACTGGTGCGGACAGGGGAACAACCGCGGCTGAACTATCTGTTTCATTGACTTCCATTACTAAAATGAGCGTGCCTTCAGAGACTTTGTCGCCCACCCGAACATTTATTTCTTTGACTATACCCGCATAAGGAGAAGGCACTTCTATTGTTGCCTTATCAGATTCTAGCGATATCAGCGGGTCTTCTCCTTTGATCTTGTCGCCTGGTCTCACCAGTAACTCGATTATGGGAATATTTTTAAAGTCTCCGATATCGGGAACTAATACCTGTTTAATCTCTGCCACGCTTCTTCCTTCGCCTTTGCTTCCATGTTTAGAGAACAATAACTTATTTCTATGCACAAAGTCTTTTTATACCTTTACTGGATTTGGCTTATCCGGATCAATGCCGTATTTATCCATCGCCCCTACCACTATCTCTGGCGATATTCTGTCCTCTTCTGCCAGAGCTTTAAGCGAAGCAACAGTAATGTAGTGACGATCTACCTCAAAAAACTGGCGCAGTTTTTCGCGTGTATCGGAGCGTCCGAAACCATCGGTTCCCAACACTTTATATTGCCTTGGCACAAATTCACGAATCTGATCTGCAAAGGTTTTCATATAATCAGTTGCCGCCACTACAGGTCCCTCTCGCCCCTCTAGACAAGATCCCACGTAAGATAGTTTTGCTGGTTCTGTTGGGTGCAGCATATTCCAACGTGTTATCCCCAGCGCTTCACGACGCAATTCGTTAAAACTAGTGACGCTCCAGATATCAGCGGTAACACCATATTCTTCTTTTAGAATCTCTGCCGCTGCGATAACTTCACGCAGGACGGTTCCAGAGCCAAGCAGTTGTACTCTTAGTATCGAATTTTTTCCTCTTTCGTTACTACCCTCACGAAATAGATACATGCCCTTCAATATGCCTTGCTCGGTACCTTTTGGAATTTCTGGATGCGAGTAATTTTCGTTCATCACGGTTATGTAGTAATACACATCTTCCTGCTCTTGATACATACGGCGCAGACCGTCTTGAATAATAACTACAAGCTCATATGCAAACGTGGGATCATAAGATACGCAGTTGGGAATAGTGGAGGCAACCAGATGGCTGTGGCCATCCTGATGCTGTAGGCCTTCTCCATTCAAGGTAGTCCGCCCAGCGGTGCCACCCATCAAAAAACCACGGCAACGCATATCCCCTGCTGCCCAGGCAAGATCGCCAATACGCTGAAAACCAAACATTGAATAAAAAATAAAAAAAGGAATCATCTGTACACCATGAGCACTATAAGCGGTTGCTGCCGCTATCCATGACGACATGGCACCCGCTTCATTAATGCCCTCTTGCAAAATCTGGCCATTTTTGTCTTCCTTGTAGTACATCAACTTATCGGCATCCTCTGGCGTGTAGAGTTGCCCTGTTGACGACCATATACCTAACTGCCGGAACATACCTTCCATACCAAATGTACGTGATTCGTCTGCTACAATTGGTACTATTCTCTTACTGATGATTTTGTCCTTCACCAAGATATTGAGTATGCGCACAAACACCATGGTAGTGGAGGATTCTCGCCCTTTATCGCTGGCTTTGAGTAACGCCTCAAATGCTGATAATGGCGGTATTTGTAATGCTTCTGCATCATGCCGCTGGTGGCGATGGAGAAGTCCTCCCAGTGAATTGCGCTTTGCCCGCATATAAGCTAACTCGGGTGAGTCTTTCTCGAACATGAGATATGGCATTTCGTTTATTTTGTCGTCCGGTACTGGCAAGCGAAAACGGTCACGAAATGCTTTTATAGAAGTGGTTCCCATCTTCTTTTGCTGATGCGTAATGTTTTGCGCCTCACCTGCTTCACCCATACCATAGCCTTTAATTGTCTTGGCAAGTATCACTGTTGGTTGTCCTTTGTGCTTTACTGCTGATGCATAGGCGGCATACACCTTGTGCGGGTCATGTCCTCCTCGATTTAACCTCCAAATATCGTCATCAGACATATTTGCTACCATTTCTAATAATTCAGGGTATTTTCCAAAGAAGTGCTTCCGTACATAAGAACCATCTCTGGATTTGAAGGTCTGGTATTCACCGTCAACACATTCCATCATGCGTTTCTGCAGTAAACCTTTGGTATCTTTTGCTAGTAACGGATCCCAGTAAGAACCCCAAATTACCTTGATGACATTCCAGCCAGCCCCACGAAAACTGCCTTCGAGTTCCTGAATAATTTTGCTATTCCCACGTACTGGTCCATCAAGACGCTGTAGATTGCAATTGACGATAAATATCAAATTATCCAAATTCTCACGTGAGGCCAACGAAATTGCGCCCAGTGATTCTGGTTCGTCCATTTCACCATCACCCATAAAGGCCCAGACTTTCCGACCCTGAGTTTTGGCTAAACCACGACTATCAAGATATTTCATGAAACGAGCTTGGTAGATTGCCATCAAAGGTCCCAACCCCATTGAAACTGTTGGAAAACGCCAGAAATCTGGCATCAACCAAGGATGGGGATAGGAAGACAGACCCTTCCCCCCCACCTCTTGGCGAAAATTATCCAGCTGTTCCTCAGTCAATTCCCCTAGTATAAAAGCGCGAGCATAAATACCAGGTGAAGAGTGCCCTTGTACAAGTACCAGGTCACCGCCATGATTTTTGCTAGCAGCGTGCCAAAAATGATTGTAGCCAACATCGTAGAGTGTTGCAGCAGAAGCAAAGGTGGCGATATGGCCACCGACATTTGTTTTTCTGTTTGCGCGCAATACCATGGCCATAGCGTTCCAGCGTACGTAAGAACGGATGCGGTGTTCCAGCGCATGATCTCCAGGCGAGCTCTCCTCCTTACCGGGTGGGATAGTATTTAAGTATGCAGTTGTAGCACTATAAGGAAGATAAGCACCAGATCTTCGCGCCCTTTCTACTAGTTTTCCCAGTAAGTAATGCGCTCTTTCTGTCCCCTCGTGTACTAGTACAGACTCTAGCGCATCGAGCCATTCTTGTGTTTCCTGTGGGTCAATATCGGGTGTAGGTTCCATGCTTCGACCTCATAATTGTTACGTGTTATTTATTAACCGTGTTAATCCGTGACAAAGCTCCAGCTTGGACACGACTTGCTGCCTCAATAGTATTGCGTAACAACATGGCAATTGTCATTGGTCCCACTCCACCTGGTACCGGTGTTATATACCCTGCTTTCTCCTTAACCGAATCAAAATCTACATCCCCTGCAAGCTTGCCGTTAGGCATGCGGTTTATGCCTACATCTATCACTGTTGCGTTGGGCTTAACCATGTCAGCAGTAATCATTTTAGGTTTGCCAGTTGCCACCACCAGAATGTCGGCACGCCCTGTGTGCCCAGCTAGATCACGTGTTTTCGATGTACAAATGGTAACAGTCGCATTCTTCTCCAACAACATTAGTGCCATTGGTTTGCCAACGATATTGCTTCGCCCTACCACTACTGCATGCTGTCCCTCAACCTGAATGCCACTCTTTTCCAACATTTTCATCACACCATAAGGAGTACAGGGTGGAAACACCGCATTACCAGTGACAAGCGCGCCAATATTGTTGAAATGGAAGCCATCCACGTCCTTTTCCACAGCGATGTATGATATTAATTTCTTGTCTTCAAAATGTCGCGGCAATGGCAATTGCACCAAGATGCCATGGATTTTAGGATTTTCATTTAACTCGTGAATATGGTGCAGCACTTCGTTTTCACTTGCGCTTTCAGGAAACTCGTGTACTTCGGAATAAATACCAGTTTCACGACAAGCCCTTGCCTTGTTACGCACATAAATACTGGAAGCCTGATTATCCCCAACAATGACCACTGCTAGCCCTGGTTGTATACCTTGTTCTTTCAGGCTTTCTGCGCGAACCTTCCACTCGGCTCGTAGAGCACTAGCAATTGCGTTTCCATCTATAATCACAGCACTCATAATTTGCTATAAATTGACTATATATTTAAGAATTTGTATGGGTAATTATTATTCTTTTTCCAGTCTCAGCATCTACTGCTGGCGTAGACCCCGTTAAGAGCGTGATACCACAAAATTCAGATTTCGAGCAATTTCCAGATCGCCAAATACTAGTAGTACTAGTCAAGGGGAAACAACCACGAGCAACTTGGTGCTAAATTCACCATTAATATTCATGACCGAGACTGGGTTGAAGCAGGTGTTTTTTTGAACTTTAACCGATATACCAAAGTCCCTATCAAAAATGTTGGTATAATAACTAGTGCAGCAGCAAATATCCCTGCTGCAAGTATGACAATCCCACTAGTTGATGGTATGAAAATTGTAACAATCCAGATCGCAATAAAAGCGGCAACAGCTCCACCAATGAACATAATTTTTTTACCACGGTTATAAAACCGCCAGAGAGCGCCAGAAACGCGCATCTCATCCCGATACTCCTCTAAAATCATGGCCAAACTATTATCATCCAACATGGCCTGGTAACCAGTAGTCACGACAGGTGTGTCACTATTGTCTTCTGTCTGGGACATATTGCCTAGAAATTCGATTCGTTTCTTGGCATTTTTATCACTCATGCCATTTTTCACGAGCATCGTGTGTAGTGATGCAAAAGCATGTTCACGAGGATTTGTTGACAAGTTAAGGTTCTCACCATGACGCCACATGACTCCAACCAAATAGAGATGAATCGTCATTTCCCGAAATGGGGGTGCAAAATCATACTCCTTGTCCTTGATTAGTAGCAGCTGCGAAGCCAGTATTTCTTCGCCATGCTGAACACAAATATCATGTGTCGAAGTATCACGGTTAGTTTTTATGTCATCCAATGTCGTAATTGTGAGCCGCACTTGGCTCAATTTTGAGTTTATCGATACGTGTATTATATACTGACATACAAGTTCTTAAAGCGGCACTAACTTAGAATGAATGTTTTCACCTCGTGGTCTTCATACTACAAGATTTACGAATCTTTTAAGTGTATTTGTGTTGCGTACTCGTTTTCATATTATGGTTTTTTGTTGGTTACCTATATTTTATATAATTCGTATCTAAACGTTGTTCCCATTATTGATTCTTTTGATATACAATTACCCGATAAAATTACTCAAGAAAATTGCTGGATAAGCAATTAACTAGCAAATCAGTATCTTATGGAGAGACCATGTATAAAGCGTGTGGGGGTGGGTTGTGCGTTTAGAGTGGATCGCACTGGTGGCGCTAGTAGCACTACCAGTCAATGCACAACTAATGATTGGCCATATGGGCCACGGTGGAGACTGTTCTATAAAAACAGGGTCTTTTCCTGTTTCATTCAACGCCTATGAAAAACCAAAGGGCCAGCTTCCCCCCACACACGCCTATTGTGATCATGTACCAAATGTAGGCGAACATATCCTAACAGTGGACCTTCAGGGCACCAAGTCTCGTGAAACACCGATTGGCGCGCGCTTAGTCTTAGTATCAGAAGGCCAAAGTGATGGTGGAAAAATGATCATGTCTAAACCCGCCAAACTGTATCCATCTGGAAGCATTACACTTGCCGTAAACTTGAAAGAATTGGGGCAATATAACCTTCTACTGGAAACTGAGAAAGCTGGCATAATGAGTGTGGCGGTCACGATCCCAATACATGTAGGAGAAGGTGGCGGCCATGGTGGGCATTCCGGCGGCATTGGTATGATAGAAATTGCGTTGTTGCTGGGTGCGGGAGGAGGTATTGCTGCTTTTTTCTGGTTGCGTCGCAAACCAAGTAAGACCGTAGAGGAGTCTCAGAAGCAATAATAATGCAGAACGTCTACAAACACACCTACTTTAAATTTATCCTAATCTACAGTCCTTGTAATTTTTATAGGATGCTATTGAGTTTCAATAGCAGAATCATTAGTGGTTTCCTATTGAGAGCCAGTTTTATTTTATCTTATCTGCTTTTATTCCGAAGCCATTGAACGAAACAATCGCTTCCAGCTAGGGTTAGTCCGCTGTAGTATCTGGTGTGATGGATAATTTCGGCAAAATAGAGCTCTTGGGATAACCCGCCAAATCAAGCGCACTGTTCCAACTACCCTTCTCAAATCCTTTTAGTATATCGTTTCCAACAACTAGAACAGGTACTATCAGTTCTCCACCAACGATCTTTTTTAGAGACTCCGCATCGGCAGGAGTATTCTCAGGACTTTTCTTAGAAAATGGAATACCTCGGTTTGTTAGAAGTTCTATTGCATTGATGCATGGCTCGCCACACTTGCTATTATATAAAGTAACCGGAAAATTCTTCATGGCCTGTTGCAAGCTATAGGGCATTTGCGCTTTTCCTGCTCGACTTCCCAATTCCTTTTTCTGTGCGCTTTTCGCTGTAGTTGGTGGCCGGGTGTCAGTGTAATGCACCTTACCATCGGCATCCACCCAGCGATACATCTCTGCTGCACTGGCAATTTCTGCCAGAAGAAAGGGCAGGAGAATTAGTACATATGCTATTTTCATTAAATTCTTTCCTTTCTACTTAACAAGCAGAGTCATTTTACCCTAGTACATTTACTTAACCGCCATGCCACTATGACGTAATAACGCATCTATTTTTGGCTCGCGTCCACGTAATGCTATAAACGATTCTAACGCTGCTCGGCTCCCACCCACAGCAAGAATTTCGTCACGAAAACGTGCGCTGATCTTCTCATTCATCACCCCATCTGCACTCTCCTCAAACATGCTATAAGCATCAGCAGACAGTACTTCTGCCCATTTGTAGCTGTAATAACCCGCTGCGTATCCCCCCGCAAAAATGTGCGAAAAACTATTGGGGAAGCGATTGAATCCTGGCGGGATAACAACCGCTACCTGTTCACGAATCTTGTCTAGTAATTGCAATGCCGTCTTCCCATCATCTAAATTAAAATCGAAATGTAGGTGCATGTCAAATAATGAATACTCTATCTGGCGCAGGGTCTGAAGGCCGTTCTGAAAATTTTTCGCAGCAAGCATTTTGTCGAACAATTTGCGGGGAAGTGGCACACCGCTATCAATATGCTGTGTCATATAAGCCAACACCTCCCATTCCCAGCAAAAATTCTCCATATACTGACTGGGCAACTCCACTGCATCCCATTCCACTCCGTTGATACCAGAAACACCTAATTCTTCTACCTGAGTAAGCAGGTGATGCAGACCATGACCGAATTCGTGGAATAGTATTATGACCTCATCATGGGTAAAAAATACGGGTCGCATTTTACCATCGAGATTGACTGGCTTTGCAAAATTGCAATTAAGATACGCTACTGGCGTTTGTATTTCATGCTCTTCGATCTCAATTCGCCTGCGGTTAATAGCATCGTCCATCCACGCACCACCTTGCTTACCAGGACGTGCGTACAGATCAATATAAAATTGTCCTATCAATTTTCCATCGGTATCGTTGATATTGAAGAATTTTACATCAGGGTGCCAAAGTTGAACATTCGACGTTTCTTCCACTGAAGTGATAGTAATGCTGTAAAGATTTTCAACCAACTTGAACATACCTGACAGTACTTTTGTTTCAGGGAAATATTGTTTTACCTCCTCATCGGAGAATGCATAACGCTCAATCCGTAGCTTTTCACTAACGTAAGCCAAATCCCACGATTCAAGTTTATTCAGTCCCAGCTGATCAAAGGCAAACTGAACCAATTCTTCCAGATCATGCTTGGCAAAGGGTTTTGCTTTAGCAGCTAGTTCAACAAGAAAATCAAGAATTTGATTTGGCGTAGAGGCCATTTTTGATACTAACGATACTTCGGCGTAGCAATCAAACCCAAGTATCTTTGCTTCCTCCTTACGCAATTCAAGTATCTTGCAGATAAGCGGGGTATTGTCCCAGTCAGCCCTTTTACTAGAACAATGGTCAGATACTCCGACTTCACTAGCACGTGTTGAATAAGCGCGATACATTTTTCTGCGTAACTCCCTGCTATTAGCATACTGCATGATTGGCTGATAAGAGGGTGCGTGCAGCGTAAATTTCCAGCCAGAAACGCCATCTTTTTTGGCTGCTTCTCTTGCTGTTTGAAGAACGTCCTTCGGGATACCTGATACATCTTCTACGTTCTTTGTATGTAACACAAAATTATTAGTCGCATCTAGCAAGTTGTCGCTGAACCTTGAAGAAAGTGTAGATAATTCTTCTTGAATATGAAGAAAGCTTTTCTTTTGCTCTGGCTTCAAATCCACACCACCCAGACGAAAATCTCGCAACTCATTTTCGACTACCATTTTTTGAGCACAACTCAAGCGCTTAAAATTACTGTCATTATTAAGTTTCTTGAATTTCTCAAACAATGCCTTATTTTGCGATATCTCAGCGTAATATTTGGTAATTTTCGGTAAATTGGAGGTATACACCTCACGCAATTCTGGACTGTTCATTACTGCGTTTAAATGTGACACCTGACCCCAGGCACGAAATAGGCGCTCATGAGCATCCGTCATGGGCTGCACAAAATTCTGCCAAGTCGGTGCAGCGGTTTCACAAAGTATCTTTTCAACAATGGAATGACCTTGGGCCAGTAACTCTTCCACAGCTGGTGCGATATGTTCAGTTCGAATATCTGAAAAGCGCGGCAGCCCAGAAAAATCTAGCAAAGGGTTAGTCATCTTGAAAATATATACCTCGAAATAAAACTCAATCTTCGTACACGACGACACCATCTGCTAAAGTGTACTTTACCCTTCCCTGTAATTCCATGCCAAGGAATGGTGTGTTCTTACCTTGGCTTTTCAGCGACATTGCTTCGACTTTCCAATATTGGCCCGGATCGAAAATACACAAGTCAGCGGCTGCGCCTAGCGATAAATGACCGGCTTCCACTCCAAGTAATTTAGCAGGTTCCGACGTGATTTTAGCCAGTGCCACAACCAAAGGAATTTTCATTTCTGTTGCCCATTTCAATATAAGCGACAACAGTAATTCCAAGCCAGTAGAACCAGCCTCAGATTCACCGAAAGGTAGCAGCTTCGCATCTTCATCAACTGGCGCATGGTCGGAACATATCGCATCTATTGTCCCATCGATCAAACCGGCACGTAACGCGTCGCGATCACTTAAACTCCTCAGTGGCGGAACAAGATGACAGTTAGAATCGAAGAAACTAATGTCCATTTCAGAAAGATGGATGTAGTTGGCTGCCACATCACAAGTGATAGGTAACCCCTGCTGTCTTGCAGCGCGTACCATTGCCACCCCTTCTGCGCTGGAAACTCTGCATAAATGAACCTTAGCGCCAGTTTCCCTTGCTATTAAGACAATACTCGATATTGCAATGGTCTCTGCGCACACCGGGATTGCTGGCAAACCTAACCGAGTCGCGACCTCACCATCGTGTGCTACTCCGCTGTTAGCAATGCCTGCATCCTCAGGACTCAACCAAACACTAAAACCAAAGGTAGAAGCATATTGCATTGCCCGTAGCATCACTCGTGTATCTAAAAGTTGTTTATCGGATTGACCAAAAGCGATGCAGCCAGCGTCATGCAATTCAGCCATCTCTGTTAAACGGTCGCCTTTCAATCCCTGAGTTAGAGCACCAATGGGATATACATGAGCCTGATTCAGATTCTTCGCACGATGCTTTAACATCTCCACTAACCCCGGTTCATCTAACGGCGGATCGGTATCGGGAGGACATGCAAGACTAGTGACCCCGCCCGCTACTGCTGCTCTCATTTCAGATTCAAGCGTAGCTTTGTATTCAAGGCCTGGCTCTCGCAACCGCACTGATAAGTCCACCAGCCCGGGACATACTACTAGCCCTTTTGCATCTATTACTTGGTTGGCCTGAAAACCATCAGGCCCAGCGCCTATAGCAATGATCTTTCCAGCGACGATAAATACATCGTTGACAGTATCCATACCCATTATTGGATCTATCACCCGACCATTTTTAATAAGGATTCTCATAAAATTCTATTTTAGGTTTTAGAAATGAACATAAAAAAACCTTACTTGATACCCCAAAATTTTGCATTCATTAGTAATTTCAGTTTCCTGCCAAAATTGTCATTACTGCCATCCGAACTGCAATACCAAAAGTTACCTGCGGCAAAATTACCGACTGTTTTCCGTCGGCTACGGCTGAGTCGATCTCGATTCCGCGATTCATTGGACCAGGATGCATGACGATAGCGTCATGTTTGGCCCGGGCTAGCTTTTCCTGTGTAAGTCCGTAATGCTTAAAATATTCCTCAGCACTAGGAAGACGCGCACCTAACATACGCTCATTCTGCAAACGTAACATTAACAGCACATCTACATCTTTTAGTCCTTGAGCCATATCGTGATACACGTGCACACCAAGACGCTCGACTTTGGTCGGCAATAGAGTTTTGGGTGAAATTACCCGCACTTCTGGAACCCCTAGAGTAGTTAGCGCGTGAATTTGTGAGCGTGCTACCCGTGAGTGCAAAATGTCGCCAACAATGGCGACGCGTAGATTACGAAAATCACATTTGTAACGACGAATGGTGAACATATCCAACAACGCTTGGGTAGGGTGCGCATGACGCCCGTCACCAGCATTTATGACATGAATTTCGGGTCGTACATGGCGCGCTATCAAATGAGCTGCGCCGCTCTGCGAGTGTCGTACAATAAACATATCAGCATGCATTGCAGAAAGATTGTTCACTGTGTCCAGTAGCGTCTCTCCCTTAGATTGTGAGGAAGCCGCAATATTGAGGTTTACCACATCTGCTGATAGCCGCTTGGCGGCGATTTCAAAAGTAGTACGAGTTCGGGTGCTAGGTTCGAAGAACAGATTGAATATGGACTTGCCTCGCAGCAGCGGAACTTTTTTAATATCACGCTCGGGGACGCCGACAAATGATTCAGCAGTGTCCAGTATGTTTAACAAAATGGAGGCAGGAAGCCCTTCAGTAGTAAGGAGATGTTGTAGTTCACCATTTTTATTTAACTGCAGGTTATTGTTCATTATCCCGGAGATATTTTGTCATATAAACTCAGACTTAATTTTCCGCTGTTACTCTGCTCTAGAGCTAGCATTTTATCTTCTAACAAAACGATTGTTGCTCCGACATAATTGGCAGCGATCGGCAATTCCCTGCCACCCCGGTCTACTAGAGCCGCAAGACGGACACTAGCGGGTCGTCCATAGTCAAATAATTCGTTGATAGCAGCACGAATGGTGCGCCCAGTATAGAGTACATCATCTATCAGTATGATATGACGACCTTCCACTTCAAACGGAATACTAGAAGGCTTGACCTGATGATGTAGACCAATTTGACCAAAATCATCTCGGTAAAATGAAACATCTAGAGAACCAAGAGGAAGCGTAAGCTCCAAAGTCTGGCACAGCCGCTTTGCTAACCACACTCCGCCGGTGTAAATACCAACTAACACAGTATTTTTGGTAACATCTGGCCGCATTTTCTCAGCCAGGTCAGCAAGTAACTGCTCTGCATCAGGTAGGTGCATTTTGTCTATCAAAATAAGATTGTAGTATCTGTTGAGCCGCCACTTGATCTAATACTAGTTTTTGTTTTTTTCTCTTAATGCCCGCTTCCTGTAACGTCACTCTGGCAACAATGGAAGTATAGCGCTCATCCACAAGCCTAGTATTAATGCCGAAACGACCTTCCAGGCGACGCGCAAATTGTCTACATAAACGAGTTAGCTCGTGATCTGTACCATCAACATGAGTGGGTAAACCCACCACCAATTGCACTGGCTTCCATTCTTCAATTAGTTTGGCAATGTTGTCAAACCGCCGTTTTGTAATTTCTTCGCTCACTGTAATAAGTGGATGCGCCAAGCCCAGTACTATATCGCCCACCGCAACACCGATACGCTTCTCACCAAAATCAAAGGCCAGAACAGTTCCAACAAGGGGACGCTCTGCATCAAGTGCCAAATGTTGCTGATTTTGCATGAATACTATTATGGTTAATCATTAATTAAATATGCCGCGCTTAAGCATGTCCTACTTCACCTGACAAACTGGAAAAATCTATGCCTAGCAATTGCATCGCGGCAGGCAACCGTTCATCTGGCATCAACTCAAACATAATTCTAGGTGAAGCCCTCACAGTGAGCCAGTCGTTCTGAGCCAGTTCATGTTCAATCTGACCTGGCGCCCACCCTGAGTACCCGAGTGTAACCAATACTTGTTTTGGACCTTCTCCATTTGCAATCGCTTGTAAAATATCAAGCGAGGTAGTAAGCCCTAATTCATGGCTCGTGGATAAGGTGGATTGCCAGTCACCAGTTGGGTGGTGCAGCACAAAACCCCGATCTAGCTGTACCGGGCCTCCAAACAATACCGGCAAACCTTTAAGAAGCGAATTTATACAAGGAATTTCAAGCTGATCGAACAGATTCTCTAAAGTCAAATCAAAAGTCCGGTTAATCACTATACCCAGCGCGCCCTGTTCATTATGCTCACAGATATAAGTAAGCGTCTTGGAAAAACAAGTTTCTGCCATGGCCGGCATGGCGATCAGAAAATGATGCGTTAGGTTAATGCTTTGCATGGAAGGACTATTGCCATATTCTCTATTGTAAACCGGTTGTCGCTTCCCCACAATTCTCCTGGCAATCAAAAATGATAGACTTTGATTCAAAAACTGGCATTGAAATTAATAACAATTGATTGCCGTACAATAAAAATAACCCAATTTATCGTCGTATAATCATCAAGCCCAGACAAAATGACAATAGCCTAGAATAACATTTGTAAGACCTATTTTTGATGCGGACAAAGACTGTGCGTATAACGAGTGTTTTGTAAAAATCAACGGAACATGAAAATATCCATCTCATATTATATGTGATTAAATTGGCTGCTTGTAGTATTGTGCTCCTTTGAATCGGGGGCTAAGCTACAACATTCGTCGTAGTTCTATTGATCACTCCATTTCTGCTTACAACAAATTCCATGAGGGACCGACTAAGCAAGATGCCCTATGAATATTTCTACGCTAACACTTTCAGAACTAGGACATCGACTCAAGAAAGCCGGAATGTTTCTACAGACCGGCACTTTCATCACTCATTTGAAAACTTCGATCCCCAGCGTTGCCGAAGGAATCAGATTACTTTATGCTGATTACCCACTAGTTGAGCATTTAGATTTCGCGGACTTCCATGTTTCCCTTACATACCCTCGTAATCTAAGACGTTGGCTCAAACCACAGATTCAATTTCTGTTTGATGGTAAGCCCCCATTTAAACCACTGCCAGCTGACCAAGCCTTTCCTATGCTTGAGTGGGGGCTTAATTGGTGTGTGTCTAGCCATGCCAATCACTATTTGATCATCCATGCAGCAGTAATTGAAAAAGGTGGTTATGCTGCCGTTTTACCCGCTCCGCCCGGATCAGGCAAGAGTACCCTCTGTGCGGCCTTGGTAAACCGCGGCTGGCGATTACTCTCTGATGAACTTGCTTTAATACATATCGGCGATGGAAGAATCGTTCCGCTCCCTCGACCTATCAGTTTAAAAAATCAATCTATTGATATCATTCAAAGCTATGAACCTGATGCTGTTATCAGTCGAAAAATTAGCGATACGATGAAGGGTACAGTTGCCCACATGAAACCACCGGCAAACAGTATCATCCGTGCAAATGAAACCGCCCATGCTGGTTGGGTGATTTTCCCAAAATATCAGTCTAGTGTGCCTGCCCAACTGAAAAAATTATCAAGATCTCGTGCATTTATTCGGATTGCTGATAACGCCTTTAATTACAGCCTTCTTGGAATAAAGGGATTTGAAACCTTGACTGGGTTAGTTGACGCTTCGCAGTGTTATGATTTTACTTACAGCTCCCTGGAGAATGCTATTGAAACATTTTCAGCGCTAGAGCCACCGGCCTCCTCAAAGTGACTCCAAATCTACTGGTATTTAGAGTGCTTCGGAACCCTAAAGTAACAATCTCTCTGAGTCTGGCAGACTGGGATTTGCTCTTGCGTCAGGCACGATGCTCGAACCTATTAGCACGTATCCACTCCTTACTGAATGAGCAAGGTTTGATTGATCGTGTGCCACCAAAGCCCCGTGAACATCTTCAATGGACACACGTAATCGCTGAAAGGCAAATCAAGGCAGTTCATTGGGAGGTAACTATGATTCGGAAAGCATTAGCAAAAGTAGGGCCTATAATTCTTCTTAAGGGGGCCGCCTATGTTATGGCAAAACTACCACCTGCTCAGGGGCGACTTTTCTCTGATATAGATATCATGGTACCCAAAGATAATCTCAATGAGGTAGAAGCCGCTTTAATGCTCCATGGCTGGGGCACCACCCATCACGATACCTATGACCAGCGTTATTACCGTAGATGGATGCATGAATTGCCCCCTATGCGGCACATCAAACGCTCGTCTGTTATCGATGTACATCATGCAATTCTGCCGGAAACAGCAGCTATCCATCCTAGCCCAGACAAACTTCGTTCGTCAGCGTGCTCACTAGATGGATACGATGATTTGAAAATTCTTGCTCCAGCTGATATGGTATTACACAGTGCCGCCCACCTATTTAATGAGTCGGAACTAGATAATGGCCTTCGGGATCTAGTCGACATTGATAGTCTGTTACGTCATTTTAGTAACTTACCATCGTTCTGGGTGGTACTTGTGGAGAGGGCAAAGGATCTAGAACTTACTCGCGCGCTTTTTTATTCTTTACGCTACACAACGCTTATCCTACATACAACCATTCCGCCAAGTACAATGGTGGCCATAGAGATCGGTCGTCCGAATCAATTAACATTAACAATCATGGACAAACTTTTCACTCGAGCGCTCATGCCAGATCACCCGAGCTGCTCAGACTGGCTAACAAATACTGCAAAGCGGGTGCTTTATGTAAGGGGAAATTGGCTACGCATGCCGCCCTTACTACTTGCACGTCATCTTTTCCACAAAGCCTTTATTTCACCCAAGCCTGAATAATTGCTGCTCTCCAATGATGAGAATTACAACTGAGCATAAATCTGAGAAACGTACTTCTCTATCGCACTAGATCTAGGAATTCTAGCCTGGAATTGTCGGATTTACTTACACTAGCTCTCTCTTTTTTCGTTCTTTTCGATTACCTACCTGTATATAAACAAGAATTAAGTAGTGGCACAGAAATTGCTGATGTTTTATTTATTCTGACTCATCTGGGTGCATATAATACATTGTGATTTCTCACACAGAATTCCACACTCAATAGTATTAGCATTATTTTCTATACACATTTTAAACACTACATAATGTCTATTTATTTCAGATTGTTCGTGCTGTTGAGTTTATTGCCCTTCTGGCTCGGCCATGCCGTGGCTGCGGACAGTTTATTGTTTAAGCTTCCATATTCACCAAATTCTGAAAATCCCAAAGAATTAGTATTGATTGCTCTAAAATACGAACACGCTGAAGGTGTCCGGCGGAATCATGCTAAAGCTGCTACGCTTTATTGCAAAGCAGCAAAGATGGGCGATGCTGACGCACAATTCTTTCTTGGATGGATGTATGCCAATGGACGCGGTGTTTTGAAAAACGATAGTATAGCTGCACATTTATTTACTATAGCCGCAAAACAAGGACACACTCACGCTCAAAAAATGGGGCTTTATACCAAGGCCTCTGCATCGGTATCGTTTCCACCCTGCTTGTTAGAAACGCCCCTTCAACAAACGGCAAATGGGAAAAAAGTGACTTATCCCAACAATTATATCTCTAAACTAGTGACCAAACTGTCTCCACTTTATGCGGTAGACCCACAGCTGGTAATGGCTATAATCTCTGTTGAATCTGGATTTAATGTGCGCGCAGTATCGCCTAAGAACGCACAGGGCCTAATGCAACTTATTCCTGCAACTGCAAAGCGCTTTCACGTTAAGAATTCTTTTGATGCAGAAGATAACATTAAGGGCGGTCTGGCCTACCTACAATGGTTGTTGACCTTCTTCAAGGGCAATGTGACTTTGGTTGCCGCAGCATATAATGCAGGAGAAGGAACTGTTAAAAGGTACAACGGAATCCCACCTTATCCCGAGACAAAGAACTATGTAAAGAAGATCAGGAAGCTCTATAAGAAGCGAATCCACCCATATCGCCCCCATGTATCTGGTAGTTGAACTGTCGTTTGCATCGCCACATTAATTATAAAAACATCTCAACAAACCGTTCTCACATTCTATCGGTAATTTAGCAAGGCTTAGATTAACTAACAAGTCCAAGTTTGCTCGCCAACTAGTTTTCCATTTATTTTTAAGATCATAATCAACAAATGTGCAATGAAATATTGGACACTAGATGACTATCAGTCAGCAACAATTGCTAGTTTTGTTATTGGTAACAACCGTACTTTATTAAAGATTAATTTGTTTCTAAGAAAAAATTAAGGGAAAACTTAAGCTACAACATGAGCAATGTACCAGTCCAATGCTTGCTTAAGCCCCTCATCAATTCGATGAGTTGGTGTATAACCTAACAACCTGATGGCCTTGGAAATATCAGCTTGGGAATGACGAATATCGCCCTCACGAAATGCCACGTATTCCGGCTTATGCTTCTTCAAGTACGGAAATTTTCTCACCAACAAAGAACGTATCATTTCATAGAGCTGGTTAAGGCTTGTTCGTTCGTTGAGCGCCACGTTATACACTTGATTGGCCGCCTCAGCAGCATCAGTCAACGCTGCAAGAATGTTTACCTGAACAACGTTCTCTATATAGCAGAAATCCCGACTGGTTTCCCCATCACCATTTATTCGAAGGACTTGACCCTTAATAAGGGCAGCAATCCATTGTGGGATCACAGCAGCATAAGCACCATTCGGGTCTTGCCTTGGACCAAAAACATTGAAATATCGCAGTCCTATGGACTCAGTACCATAACAACTAGAAAAAACTTCAGCATAAAGCTCGTTGACATACTTGGTGACTGCATACGGTGAAAGTGGTCGACCTATCATCGATTCCACTTTAGGTAAATCAGGATTGTCACCATAAGTTGAACTGGATGCTGCATAAACAAAACGTTTCACAGAAGCATCTCTCGATGCCACTAACATATGCACGAATCCGGAAATATTGTTCTCGTTTGTCAGAATGGGTGCTTCAATTGAGCGTGGCACAGACCCTAGAGCTGCATGATGCAAGACATAGTCCACCTTGTAGCAGGCCTTTATACAATCTTCTAGCTGACAGATATCCCCTTCAATAAATCTAAAATTAAGCCAAGCCTGTGCTCCTACCTGCTCCTTTACCTGATCAAGATTGTGCATGTAGCCAGTTGAAAAATTGTCCAGCCCAATTACTCTTTGGTTTAGCTTGAGCAGTGCCTGCAATAAATTGGATCCGATAAAGCCAGCAACACCTGTGATTAACCAGCAATATTGATGCTCTTTCAAATGCCGTTGAGAGCTCTGATATTTTGTCATTTTCGACTTACTCTTTTTCTTTTAATTTAGAGTCGCCAGACACTAAGGCCAGTTTCATTAAGTACTTTTTGGTCAAACTGGGATTTAACATCAATGAAGCATCCCCTCTCAACAACCTTAGATTGAAGATCAGATATTGGCCTCTCAATAAATTCTTGGTGAGACACCGCAACAATAATCACATCAGCACGCGGGAGACTCTCCCACGATTCAAGTTCTACGCCATATTCATGACGTGCTTCTTTAGCATCCGCTACAGGGTCATGAACATGCAGCTCAACTCCGTAAGATTTTAGTTCATGTATCAACTCAGCGACTTTAGAGTTTCTCAAATCGGGGCAATTTTCTTTGAACGTAAGCCCTAGCACATTTACTTTCGCACCTTTGACATTACAATTAGATTTAATAAGCTGCTTTATTGTTTGTTCTGCGACAAACTTTGCCATACTGTCGTTAATTCGACGCCCTGCTAAGATCACCTGGGGGCTGTATCCAATCATTTCTGCCTTGTGAGTAAGATAATAGGGATCCACACCAATGCAGTGCCCCCCTACTAAACCGGGACGAAAGGGAAGAAAATTCCATTTGGTGCCGGCGGCCTGCAAGACCTCTAATGAATCAATTTCTAACCTATTAAAAATAATGGCTAACTCGTTCATCAATGCAATGTTAAGGTCACGCTGTGTGTTTTCGATAACTTTTGCAGCTTCAGCAACCTTAATACTTGATGTGCGGTGTACACCAGCGGTTATTACAGATTCATAGAGTACGGCGATTTTCTCTAGGGTATCATCATCATCCCCTGCCACAACCTTTACGATTGCTGTAAGTGTATGTTTTTTGTCCCCAGGGTTGATCCTTTCTGGAGAAAAACCAACGTGAAAATCTTTTTTCCATTTCATTCCCGAATGCTTCTCTAAAACTGGAACGCAAATTTCTTCAGTCGCTCCAGGATAGACTGTAGACTCATAGATAACTATGACACAATGTTTCATATGCCTTGCAATAGTTTCACTCGCATTAATAAGCGATGTGAAATCAGGCTTATGAGCAAGGTCTACTGGTGTGGGAACCGAAACTACAATATAGTCAGCCAAAGACAACTCGGTTGGATCGGTAGTTACAGTTAGATTCTTTGCAGCTTGCAGGTCATCACATGAAACTTCACCAGTCGGATCGACATAACGTTTATAACTCTCGATTTTGCTACTGGAAGGGTCATAGCCTACAGTTTTCCATTTTTTACCAAATTCAACTGCTAAAGGTAGCCCGACATATCCCAAACCAACCACAGCTACTACGCTCATAGGTCTTCTCCAATCAATTTATTGTTTTTCGTCTTACTACAAGCAAACTACAAGCAAACATCGCAATTCCAACCTCATTACTTAAACTAAATTTTGGTTGTTATCTTGCAAGAATAAATTCTGTTGCATTCTTATATCAGGATATCATATCCAAGAATAGCGACAATGTAGGTACAGATGTAACGCTTAGATATTTTAGATAATGTATATATCGGCGTATGGTTTAATATCTATAGCCAGAAACAACGCAACAAGAAAAACTAGATACCAGAATTCCAGATACGCTCCGACTTAAACATAAACAAAACGCTAAACTTTGATGACTCGAAATTGTATGAGTAAACTGGAAAAAATAAAAACAACCAGCGTAAAATTGAGCATTAAATGCCCCAAACTAAATTATTCTACTGTTACCGATTTCGCCAAGTTTCGTGGCTTATCAATATCGGTACCTTTTTGTAGGGCGACATGGTAGGCGAGTAGCTGTAGTGGAACGGTGTGAAGGATAGGGCTGAGCAACCCTGCGTGCTCAGCTATACGGATAACATGGAGCCCTTCGCTTTCCTGAATACGAGAGTCAGCATCTGCAAAGACATAGAGCTCCCCCCCACGTGCGCGCACTTCCTGTAAATTGGATTTAAGTTTCTCTAGCAACGTATCGTTGGGAGCAATGGCAACTACGGGCATGTCCTTATCTACCAAAGCAAGAGGGCCATGTTTCAATTCGCCTGCGGCGTAAGCTTCAGCATGAACATAGGAAATTTCCTTGAGTTTGAGCGCACCTTCCATCGCAATGGGATAATGCATGCCGCGTCCGAGAAACAGGGCATGACGCTTTTGGAAAAATCTTTCAGCCCAGGCCTTGACCTGCACCTCCACTTGCAGCGTATGCTGTAGTGCAACGGGCAGGTGGCGTAGTGCGGCAATCATTTCAAGTTCACGCTCACCGGATAACTTACCGCGCAGTTTCGCTAATGTCATAGTAAGCAACATCAGCGCTGCTAACTGCGTGGTGAATGCCTTGGTGGAGGCCACACCAATTTCTGGTCCGGCACGCGTGAGAAAACGTAAATTGGCTTGCCTCACAAGTGCACTTTCCGCCACATTGCAGATAGCAAGACTATGGCGATGCCCCAATGATTTAGCGTAACTGAGCGCAGCCAAAGTATCTGCGGTTTCCCCTGACTGTGAAATTCCCACTACTAGTGATTTGGATTGAGAAACTGGATCACGGTAGCGGTATTCGCTTGCAATCTCGACGTTGCAAGTTAATCCAGCCACGGATTCGAGCCAGTAACGGGCAACCAGACCAGCGTGGTAGCTAGTGCCACAGGCAAGTATCAGGATGCCCTCGGTCTGTCTGAAAATATTTTCCGCTTCACTTCCAAACAATCGAGGAGAAATGGAGCGAGCATTGAGCACCATTTCCAGCGTATTTGCCACCGCACCTGGTTGCTCGAATATTTCTTTTTGCATGAAGTGAGCATAGGGGCCCATCTCCACCGCCTCATTGGTGAGTTTACTTTCGTGTACAGCTCGTGTCACCTCCTTATACGGCCCACCCCCAAGACAACTAACAATGCGGTAACTATCTCGACGCAGCTCAGCCACATCACCCTCTTCCAAGTAGATCATGCGCTTGGTAACTTGCAGCAGGGCGGAGGCATCGGAGGCGGCATAGTGCCCGTCTTCACCTATCCCCAGCAGCAGCGGCGCACCATTGCGAGAAACAACTATATGCTCCGGATGCGTCTCTTCCATTACAGCAATAGCATAAGCGCCTTGCAATTCAACAACCGATCGGCACACGGCCTCAAATAAATCAGGGGCTTTCTTTAAGTGATGCGTGATGAGATGGGCGATAACTTCAGTATCAGTGTCAGAAACAAACTCAAAACCTGCAGCTTGCAAGCGTTGATGCAATACCTCATGATTTTCGATGATACCGTTATGTACCACAGCGACCTTCGATGCCTCACCGGAAAGGTGGGGGTGAGCATTACGCTCAGAAGGTTCGCCATGTGTAGCCCATCGGGTGTGAGCGATACCGATCTCACCTTGAAACTGCTGCTCGTTAGCAAGCCTACTAAGTTCTGCAACCCGTCCAGTGGTACGTAATCGACACAATTCACCATTCAGCAACGCAATTCCAGCAGAATCGTAACCACGATATTCGAGGCGGTGTAGACCTTCTAGTAAGGTAGGGACAATATTATTTTGTGCTATTGCACCAACTATGCCACACATGGACGATTTTCCTTGTCGCTAAGTTCTATAACTGTAAGACGGCAGCAAATTCACTGTTTCGTGTTTCATTCTTTACCTCTCGTTTTTTTCACAGGTCGCTTCCATCCAGCAACACTCATCTGCTTGGCGCGTGACAAGGTCAACTCCTCCGGTGGCGTATCCCTGGTAATGGTCGACCCTGCACCTATAGTGGAACCTTTTGCTATCTTCACAGGAGCAATTAATTGCGTATCCGAACCAATAAAAACATTGTCCTCAATGATAGTCTGGAACTTGTTGGCCCCATCGTAGTTACAGGTAATTGTGCCAGCACCGACATTTACATTTTTACCGATCGTTGTATCACCGATGTAGGTTAAGTGATTTGCCTTGCTACCGGTAGCGATACTGCTATTCTTGACTTCCACGAAGTTGCCGACATGGACTTTGCTGGCAAGTTTCGTTCCTGGACGAATTCGGGCTAACGGACCGATACGACAACTTTTTCCAATATCAGCATTTTCGATCAGGCTAAATGGAAAAATTATTGTGTCTGCTTCAACCTTCACATTTTTCAATATGCTGTTAGCGCCTATTCTCACGCCATCACCTATCTCCACTAAACCCTCGAAAATACAGTTAATATCTATTTCCACATCTTTACCACAATCAAGTTGCCCGCGAACATCAATACGCGAAGGATCGGCCAAGGTCACACCTTGTTCGAGCAATTTATTTGCATATTCGTTTTGGTGAATTCGTTCAAGTGTTGCCAATTGCACCTTGCTATTGACACCCAACACCTCCCAGGTATGAGATGGATGCGCTGCCTCTATTTTGACGCCCGCAGTAGCCGCCATCGCTACAATGTCGGTGAGGTAATACTCTTTTTGTGCGTTTTTGTTTTCTAATTTGGGCAACCAATCATGTAAACATGCGTTAGGAGCCACCATGATGCCAGTGTTAGTTTCGTGGATTTGTCGCTGAGCTGTGCTAGCGTCTTTTTCTTCGACAATAGCAGAAATCTTACCCGTTCCAATCTCACGCATGATTCTGCCATAGCCCGACGGCTCGTTTAGTTCTACTGTCAGCAAAGCCAAATTTTCTGCCGAAGCAGTCGTTATTAACATCTGTAGTGTTTCAACTCTGATCAACGGCACATCACCATATAACACCAGTGTAATACCTTTTTCGTCTAAATGCGGCAGGCATTGCATCAGCGCATGTCCGGTACCTAATTGTGGCTCCTGTTTTACCCAAATAAGCTCATTATTGGCTATCGTTTTCGGAACAGTTTCGTTTCCATGTCCATATACCACACAAACTTTTTGCGGCGATAATGCATGAGCTGTGCCAAGTACATGAGAAAGCAATGGCTTTCCTGCTACCAGGTGCAATACCTTGGGTAAAGTCGAGTACATACGCTTTCCGAGTCCAGCTGCTAGAATGACAATATTCAGATTTTGCACGGCATTATTGGGCAAACGACCAATCGTAAAAAGTGATTCACAATGGAATTCATCAAGCGATAACTTGATTACAATGTAATTAATCGGATGAGATAGTATAAAGTTTAACTTTAATTTCTACTTTATGCAGAAATTATCGTGGAAAAATAAAAAGGCGGCAAAAGCCGCCTTTTCTAGGTACAAATAAAGCTCAGTGCGAACGTTTTCTCAATTTTTCAATCGCTGCTATCTGCGCAACAGATTCAGCCAACTCAGCCTGGGCGCGGGCGTAATCTATCTTAGAGGATTGATCTTTCATAGCTTCCTCTGCACGTGCTTTAGCTTCGAGGGCTTTGGCCTCATCTAGATCAGCGCCACGCACGGCAGTGTCAGCAAGAATAGTTACCACACTGGGCTGAACTTCCAGCATTCCACCAGAAACATAAATTACCTCTTCCTCAGACTGATTGGGTACTCTAATCCGTACCGATCCAGGTTTTATTCTTGTAATCAATGGCGCATGACGGGGATAAATGCCCACTTCACCCATTTGTGCCGGCACAATGACAGCCTCCGCAAGCCCAGAAAAAACGGATTGCTCAGCACTTACCACGTCTACATGTATTGTCATTGCCATAGCTTAACTCTTACTAAATATTCTTCGCCTTTTCAACTGCCTCTTCTATCCCGCCAACCATGTAGAAGGCCTGCTCTGGCAGTTCATCATAGTCGCCATTAACGATACCCTTAAAACCTTTGATGGTTTCTTTCAGTGATACGTATTTTCCGGGTGAACCGGTGAACACTTCTGCCACATTAAACGGTTGCGATAGAAAACGTTGAATCTTCCGTGCCCTCGCTACTGCTAGCTTGTCTTCGGGAGAAAGTTCATCCATTCCCAAAATAGCAATGATGTCACGTAGTTCCTTGTAACGTTGCAGTGTTTGCTGCACATCGCGCGCGGTATTGTAATGCTCTTCGCCGATTACCAAAGGGTCAAGCTGACGTGATGTAGAATCAAGCGGATCCACTGCTGGATAGATTCCTAGCGAAGCAATGTCACGTGATAGCACCACGGTTGCATCTAAGTGCCCAAAGGTGGTTGCAGGGGAGGGGTCAGTCAAATCATCCGCTGGCACATACACGGCTTGAATCGACGTGATCGAACCAGATTTGGTAGAAGTAATCCGCTCTTGCAAGCGCCCCATTTCTTCAGCCAACGTTGGCTGGTACCCCACTGCAGAGGGCATACGGCCCAGCAGGGCCGACACTTCTGTTCCAGCAAGCGTGAAACGATAAATATTGTCTATAAACAAAAGCACATCTCGGCCTTCATCACGGAAATGCTCAGCCATGGTTAAACCGGTCAGGGCTACACGCAGCCTATTACCAGGAGGCTCGTTCATTTGTCCGTAAACTAGCGCCACTTTATCGAGCACGTTAGAGTCTTTCATTTCATGGTAGAAGTCGTTTCCTTCGCGGGTGCGTTCGCCTACTCCAGCAAATACAGAAAATCCACTATGCTCAGTTGCAATGTTACGGATCAATTCCATCATATTAACGGTTTTGCCTACACCCGCACCACCGAACAGGCCCACCTTGCCGCCCTTAGCAAAAGGACAAACCAAATCGATCACCTTGATCCCTGTTTCCAGCAATTCAGTGGATGCCGCCAGCTCATCAAATGCCGGCGCCTTACGGTGAATCGACATAGTTTTTTCCGCGCCGATGGGGCCCATCTCGTCGATTGGCTTACCCAACACGTCCATGATGCGACCCAATGTCTTGGGCCCCACAGGTACCAGAATTGGTTCGCGAGTGTTGGCTACCATCATTCCACGACGTAGCCCATCTGACGAGCCAAGTGCAATCGTACGTACCACGCCGTCACCCAATTGCTGCTGTACTTCGAGCGTGAGCTCTGATCCTTCCATTGTCAGTGCGTCATACACTTTTGGCATCGCTTCACGCGAAAACTCGACGTCAACTACCGCGCCGATACATTGAACAATTTTTCCTTGGTCCATGGTTGTTCCTTAAATGCTAAATCAAAAATTATTAAACTGCTGCAGCGCCAGCAACTATTTCAGAAAGCTCTTTCGTAATAGCCGCCTGACGGGTCTTGTTGTAAATTAATGTAAGTTCGTTAATTACGTCACCTGCATTATCTGATGCGGCCTTCATCGCGACCATCCGAGCAGACTGCTCGGAAGCTATGTTTTCCGTCAACGACTGATAAATGAGTGCTTCAATATATCGCACCATGATGTCATCAATTACTGTTTTAGCATCCGGTTCGTAAATGTAGTCCCACGTTCCTGCCGCCCCGCCATGATCCTTACTATCGCTTTCTTTCCCTTCGCCACCATGTAGCTGCGCATCAGACAGTGGCAGCAATTTTTCCATTATGGGCTCTTGTTTCATGGCGTTAATAAAGCGGTTATAAAAAATAAATACCTGGTCAAAGCGATCCTCGATGTAACCATCAAGAATAACCTTCACAGCACCAATAAGCTTTTCTAAATGTGGGGCATCACCTAACCCAACAATGTTCGAAACCACGTTGGCTCCAAGACGGGTCATAAAACCTAAACTTTTATTACCAATACAGCAAACTTCAATTTGCTCTCCCTCACCTTCCCACGCTTTTATTTTTGTCAGCACTAAGCGCAGAATGTTAGTGTTGAGCCCTCCGCACAAACCCTTGTCAGATGTCACCACAATGATTCCAATACGTTTGACCGTATCCCTCTCTACCAGAAAGGGGTGGTGATATTCGCTACTGGCTCGACTCATGTGTGCTGCGACATTGCGGATTTTGTCTCCGTAAGGACGCGCTTTTTTCATCCGCTCTTGTGCCTTACGCATTTTAGAGGCAGCCACCATTTCCATCGCACGCGTGATCTTTTGCGTATTTTTTACGCTATTGATCTTGTTCCGTATTTCTCTGCTTCCAGCCATAGTTTAATACGACCCACTCGATTTAAAGTCTTGAACTGCCGCATCGAGCTCTTTCTCAGTTTCGGCGTCAAGATCTCCACTGGTTTTAATCTTGTCCATGATGGCGCTGTATTTACTCCGCATATGACTTCTCAGCGCAGACTCAAATACCAGCGCACGATTTACTTCCACATCATCCAAGTACCCCTTATTGACAGCAAACAGTGTGAGCGCCATTTCAGCCACACTCAAAGTAGCATATTGGGCTTGTTTCATCAGCTCCGTTACCATTTTTCCACGCTCCAATTGCTTACGGGTAGCCTCGTCAAGATCAGAAGCAAATTGTGCGAATGCCGCAAGTTCACGATACTGTGCCAACGCCAGACGCACACCACCACCTAGTTTTTTGATAACCTTGGTTTGTGCTGCACCACCCACACGTGACACCGAAACCCCCGCGTTAATAGCGGGACGGATTCCAGCATTAAACAAATCTGTATCCAGAAAGATCTGGCCGTCGGTAATTGAAATTACGTTGGTAGGAACAAAAGCTGTAACGTCACCTGCTTGGGTCTCAATTACTGGCATCGCGGTTAACGAACCGGTCTTGTCTTTAACCTTTCCATTAGTAGCTTTTTCGACATATGCTGCACTAACTCGGGCACCTCGCTCTAGCAATCGTGAGTGTAGATAGAACACGTCGCCAGGATAGGCCTCACGGCCAGGCGGGCGACGGAGCAACAATGAAATTTGTCGGTACGCCCAAGCTTGCTTGGTTAAGTCATCGTAAATAATAAGAGCATCTTCGCCTTTATCACGGAAATATTCACCCATTGTGCAACCGGAATAGGGCGCAATAAATTGCATTGCTGCTGATTCGGATGCAGTTGCAGCCACTACAATGGTGTATTTCATAGCACCGTGTTCTTCTAACTTGCGTACTACGTTTGCGATGGACGAGGCTTTTTGTCCGATCGCAACATAGATGCAAGTCATATTTTCGCCCTTCTGATTGATGATTGTGTCAATCGCAACTGCAGTCTTGCCAGTTTGACGGTCACCAATGATCAATTCACGCTGACCACGCCCAACAGGAACCATGGCATCTATTGACTTCAAACCGGTCTGCACTGGCTGATCTACGGATTGGCGCCAGATCACACCCGGGGCAATTTTCTCAATTGGCTCCGAACCCTGCGCAGTTATCGGGCCCTTGCCATCTATAGGCTGCCCCAGCGCGTTGACAACACGGCCAATTAGCCCCTCACCTACTGGCACCTCCAAGATACGGCTGGTACACTTAACAGTGTCACCTTCTGTGATGTGTTCATATGCACCTAGAATCACTGCACCTACAGAGTCGCGTTCAAGATTGAGCGCAAGTCCAAAAGTGTTATCAGGAAACTCCAGCATCTCACCTTGCATCACATCAGATAATCCATGGACACGCACGATCCCATCGGTAACTGAGACTATGGTGCCTTGAGTACGGACTTCCGAAGTGGCATCAAGCCCTTCTATCTTGCTTTTAATCAGTTCGCTAATTTCAGATGGATTTAACTGCATTTCTTATAACTCCTAGCTTTTAAGCGCAACAGACATGGCTTCCAGTTTTCCGCGCACGGAGGCATCAAATACTTCGTCGCCAATTTCAACTTTTACCCCACCTATCAATTCTGGATTGATGTTTACTTTTGCCTTTATTTTGCGCTTGAATTTAGATTCGAGGCCTGCTACTAAGTCTTTAAGTTGTACATTAGTCATGGCAAATGCAGAAGCAACTTTTGCCTCCAGCACCCCTTCGTGTTGTGTCTTCAATTGCTCAAATAACTCACTCACTTCGGGCAATACTTCCACCCGCTTACTTTCAACCAATAACAACATAAAATTGCGCCCTTCGTCGCTGAGTTTGTCGCCACATATATCGAGAAGTAATTCACCCAGACGCTTAGTGGACACCTCTGGGTTGCCAAGAAGAACGCGAATACGTTTGTCATCTGCCACAACTGCAGTGAATTTCAGCATGCCAGACCAAGCAGGCAGAGAATTGCCTGCCTTAGCCAACCTAAATACCGCTTCAGCATAAGGACGTGCAATTGTGAGCGCTTCAGCCATTGCTTATAGCTCTGCCTTAATAGTTGTAAGCAAATCAGCGTGAGCTTTAGCATCTATTTCTCGATGCAGGATTTTTGCTGCACCTGCTACAGCTAAATCAGCCACATGCTGACGCAACATTTCTCTAGCACGAAAAACTTCCTGCTCAACTTCTACCTTCGCGCTAGCAACGATGCGATTGCCTTCTTCCTTGGCGATCCCTTTTGCTTCCTCGACGACCTGGGAGGAGCGTTTTTCTGCTTGGGTAATGATTTCAGCTGCTTTTTGCTTCGCTTCACGTAGATTCTCAGCAGCATTTTTAGAGGCCAACTCCAACTCACGTTTTCCGCGCTCTCCTGCAGCCAAACCGTCTGCAATTTGTTTCTTGCGCTCGCTAAGTGCCTGCATGATTGGCGGCCACACAAATTTCATACAGAACCAGACGAACAGGATGAACATGATCGTTTGTCCGAGTAAGGTAGCATTGATATTCATGTGCGGACCTTTTTGGAATAATAGACGATGATGGCTCTAACCGCCGGCCACCGCAAATAGAATATACATGGAAATACCTACGGCAATCATAGGCACAGCGTCGACCAGGCCCATGACAATGAAAAACTGGGTACGTAACATTGGGATCAGCTCTGGTTGACGTGCCGCACCCTCAAGGAATCGCCCCCCCAAAATGCCGATGCCAACCGCAGCACCAAGCGCGCCTAGGCCCATCATGATCGCGCCAGCGATATATAATAGTGATTGTTCCACAGAGTTCTCCTATAAATAAAATAATGCAAAAATCAATGATGTTCCTGGTGAGCCATATCCAAATAAACAATAGTAAGCGTCATAAATATAAAAGCCTGCAGCGTTATGATCAGGATGTGAAAAATTGCCCACCCCAAGGATAACAGCACTTGCGATCCAAACAATATCGAGCTACTACCTACGCTAGCAGCAGCCCACGACCCCCCCATTATTGCCAGCAAAATAAAAATCATCTCGCCCGCATACATATTGCCAAACAATCGCAATGAGAGTGAAATCGGCTTGGCGATTAAGTTAACGCCTTCTAAAAAAAGATTTATCGGGATAAAGAGCGTTTTTATTACCGGGTTATCACTACTAAAAGGCTGTAGTGCTAGTTCGCCCGCAAATCCACCCACACCTTTAACCTTGATACTGTAATAAATTACCAGAATAAATACCGCGATGGACATACCAAATGTTGCATTGGGATCCGTAGTAGGGACCACCTTAAGAAAAGGGAGACCGAGAGCATGAGCCACGACCGGCAGATAATCCACTGGCACCAAATCCATTAGATTCATCAAAAAAATCCATATGAAAATGGTCAGCGCCAATGGTGCAACCATTGGATTACGGCCACTAAAGGAGCCGCGCACACTATTATCAATAAACTCAATAATCCATTCGACAAAATTTTGTGAGCCTCCTGGCACATGGATCGTTGCTTTTTTTGCAACTCTGGAAAAAAAATAAAGAAAAAGTATGCCAAGCAGGAATGCAAATCCTAACGTGTCCAGATTAAGCGCCCAAAATCCCATGGCTTTAGCCTGTTCTGGGTCTTGCGCCAGGCCCAAGGAACCATCTGGTAATTTGCCAAAAGTTAGGTTCTGAAGGTGGTGCTTAATATATTCAGTTGAGGTGATCGATTCGCTGGCCATAAAATACTTTATTATATTTTGCTTAATTGCTTTTTTCGCGTTGTAAGGGAGCGATCACCCATGCCAATTGACCCGCCACAAAGCCAATTAGAACGGCAAAAGGAACAAGATTAAACGGCCCCATTCCTAACGCGAGAAGCACACATACAACCAAAAAACGCTCCAAACCGGAGCGATAAAATAACCATAGGTGCTGATGTGCTTTCAGTAGCATACTCCGTTCGCTACGTCGCATGCGCCAAAGCAACAATAACGTACCCATAAGTGCGACTGTCCCGCCGTATAACACCGCCTTTGCTACCATCTCCCCTTGCAGCAAATAACCTAGCGCCCCGACTACGACGGAAGTTACTATCTGCAACACTGCCGTGCGATGTACGCTGGATTCCATTACCGAGGCTCTACGCGTGAATTCCAAAACTCAACGCGTGAAAGGGAAATTTTAATGTTTCATGGAAAAACTGTCAAGGGATAACCCTCTGGGATGATATGCGATGTATCCCCCTCAGGATCAACTAAAAGTAAAGTTCAAAGCCAAGAATGCAATACCTGTATGGTCTGTCAAGAAAATCTCAAGTGCTCTATTCCTTCGGTCAGATCTTTGTCCTTCGCTTCCGATCCCTTGAGTTTAATTTGCAATCGTAGCTCATTTTGAGAATCGGCATTCTTAATGGCATCCTCATAACTAATCTTGCCAGCCTCATAAAGCTCAAACAACGCCGCATCAAAAGTCTGCATCCCTAGTTCGGTAGATTTTTTCATAATTTCTTTGATCTCGTGAACATCACCCTTAAGGATTAGATCCGATATCAACGGGGAATCAAGCAAAATTTCAAACGCTGCCACCCGCCCCCTACCTTCTTTTATCGGAAGCAACCGTTGAGCAATTAACGCTTTCATATTTAACGATAAATCCATCAGTAATTGAGCCTTACGCTCTTCAGGAAAGAAATTGATTATACGGTCAAGAGCCTGGTTAGCACTGTTGGCGTGCAACGTACCCATGCACAAATGCCCGGTTTCAGCAAAGGCTATTGCATGTTCCATAGTTTCGCGCGCACGAATCTCACCTATCAGGATCACGTCAGGAGCCTGACGCAAGGTGTTTTTCAGTGCGGCCTCCCATGACTCGGTATCTATCCCCACTTCACGCTGAGTTATCATACAGTTAATGTGCTCATGCACGTATTCCACTGGATCTTCTATGGTAATGATATGACCATGACTATTTTGGTTTCGATAACCGATCATTGCTGCCAGCGAAGTAGATTTGCCAGAACCGGTCGCGCCCACAAAAATAACTAGGCCACGCTTGCTCATCACCACATCTTTTAATACCGGTGGCAGTCCCAACTCGTCAAACGTTGGAATTGCGGTGGTAATAGTACGCAACACCATTCCTGCACACTGTTGCTGGATAAAAGCGTTAACCCGAAAACGCCCTATGCTAGGCGGATGAATGGCAAAGTTACATTCCTTTGTAGCCGCGAACTCGGCTTTTTGCTTCTCATCCATGATGGCTTGCACTAGTTCCAAAGTATGCTGCGGCGTCATTGGCTGCTTGGAAACTGGAACCATTTTTCCATCGATCTTGAAGGAAGGCGGGAGACCAGCGGTAATGAACACATCTGATGCTTTTTTGCTAAGCATCAATCGCAACAGATCAAATACAAATTTTGATGCCTGATCTTGTTCCATGGATTGCTCCTAAATTTCTCTATTTCTCGATCATGATTATGCAGATAATTATCATCCTGGGAAAATTTCTTTACTCATAGCCTTGGTACGGGCCTCAGCATTAGTAATGACATTACGTTTCACCAATTCAGTCAGATTTTGATCCAGTGTTTGCATGCCCACACTCTGGCTGGTCTGGATTGTTGAATACATTTGTGCCACCTTTGCTTCACGTATCAGATTACGGATTGCCGGGGTACCAATCATGATCTCGTGAGCTGCTACCCGGCCAGCGCCATCTTTCGTCTTGCACAGGGTCTGTGAAATTACCGCTCGCAACGATTCTGACAACATTGCGCGCATCATTTCCTTTTCCTCTGCTGGGAATACATCAATAATACGATCAATGGTCTTAGCAGCAGAGCTCGTATGAAGTGTACCAAACACCAAGTGCCCGGTTTCTGCCGCAGTCATAGCCAGGCGAATAGTTTCCAAGTCGCGCATCTCGCCAACTAAAATAATGTCGGGGTCTTCACGCAAAGCAGAACGTAATGCATTGCTAAAGCTATGGGTGTCACGTCCAACTTCTCGCTGATTAATAAGACAATTCTTACTTTCGTGCACGAATTCGATCGGATCCTCAAGCGTCAAAATGTGCCCATGTTCTTTCTCGTTAATGTCATTAATCATTGCTGCCAAGGTTGTAGATTTTCCAGAACCAGTAGGGCCCGTCACCAACACTACTCCTCGCGGCTGTTGAGCAATTTCAGCAAATATCTTTGGCGCCTGAAGGTCTTCCAAAGTTAGTACATTCGAAGGAATTGTCCTTAAAACTGAGGCTGCACCGCGTTGGGTGTTGAAGGCATTTACCCGGAAACGCGCTAGGTTAGGAACTTCGAAGGAAAAATCGCATTCCAGGTCTTCCTCATAGGATTTTCGCTGACCATCATTCATGATGTCGTACACCATTTCGTGAACGTCTTTGTGCTCCATGGCTGGCAGGTTGATTTTTCTGATTTCGCCATGTACTCGGATCATTGGAGCCAACCCCGCGGACAAATGTAAATCCGAGGCCTTATTCTTGACCGCAAAGGAGAGTAGCTCTACTATGTTCATTGTGGTGCTCCGATAACAATGTTAGATTTGTATACGGCTTTAAACTCTCAAAATTGAGCAGGTTATAAGAATAATGCCTAAAACGAGGCAACATATGGTACGAGCCAACTCAGGAAAACGAGTCAAGCTCGCAGATTATGACAACAATAGCCTCTACCTTACATGCCGTAAATAAGCGAATCGCCACAGCCGCTAAAAACGCTGGTCGACAGCCGGAAGAAATCAAGCTACTGGCAGCAAGTAAAACCAACCCCGCAGAGCAAGTGAAGAAAGCATGGCAAGCTGGACAAACCATTTTCGGTGAAAACTATCTTCAGGAGGCCCTGGAAAAAATACTTGTGCTTTCTGACTTGTCCATCGAATGGCACTTCATTGGACCCATACAGAGCAATAAGACAAAACGTATAACGGCGAACTTTGCCTGGGTCCACAGTGTGGACAGAAAGAAAATTGCCGATCGTCTATCACGAGACAGACCTGAAATGCTCCCCCCACTTCAAATTTGTCTACAAGTAAATGTAAGTGGAGAAAGCACCAAAAGCGGCGTGTCACCTAAACTTGTGGCCGATCTTGCGTCTCATGTAGCAGGTTTACCTCGCCTGAAACTACGAGGACTGATGGCCGTTCCCGAGCTTACTACAGCCACTGCTTTGCAGCGTAGCCAGTTTCATATGCTTAGGGATACTTATGATCAACTCAGGCAGGATGGGTTTGATCTTGACACCCTCTCAATGGGTATGTCAGAGGACATGGATATCGCCATTGCAGAAGGCGCGACCATAGTGCGAGTTGGTACAGCTATTTTTGGGCCAAGACGTTACCTTATACCTGAGGAACTTGCTGCCCGTGTTGCTCGTTGAGAGCAAGAAGTTTATCTCTAAGTTGCTCTTTAGTCTCAACGATGTCTGGATTAATGATAATACAGTCTACCGGGCACACCTCAACGCATTGTGCTGTTTCATAATGTCCCACGCATTCGGTACATAATCTGGGGTCAATTACATAGATTTCTTCACCCTGTGAAATTGCATTATTGGGACACTCTGGCTCACACACATCACAGTTGATACATTCGTCAGTAATCATTAAAGCCATATAAACCTCACAACAATCACATCCCAGCCTTGATACGAAGCTGTGCAGCGACCAGGGGATGTACAAACTTGTCTGCATTACCACCAAGTAAAGCAATTTCCCTCACGATGGTTGCAGAAATAAACATATATTGTTCAGATGGAGTCATGAATACAGTTTCAACATCGGGATACATGCTGCGATTCATACCAGCCATCTGAAACTCATATTCAAAATCAGACACTGCGCGTAGTCCACGCAAAATCACTCTCGAATTCTGTTGTTGTGAGAATTCCATCAATAATCCAGAAAACACCATCACCTCTACATTGGGACAATCTGTTAACACCTCTCGTGCCATCTTCACACGCTCATCCAAGGTAAAAAATGTTTCTTTGCCGCTACTCGGGGCTATTGCCACCACCACTTGATCGAATAAACATGAGGCACGGCGAACTAGATCCTCGTGACCGCGAGTGATTGGATCGAAGGTACCAGGGTAGATGGCTTTATCTATTTTTCTCATATCTTAATAATTGATAGCGTACTCTGCCTGACCGACCGCTGCGCCAAACCAGCCAATCTTCATCAAGCTCCGAGAGACTATCGCCCTCCACATAGATCAACCCGTCCTTGGTAATATGCAATGGCAACAGGGGTAACAGTTTAGGCAACAATCCCAGTCGATAAGGTGGATCAAGAAAAATTACGTCAAATTGTCGCTGGTCAGACATGATGAATTCTAGCGCATCTATCATCAGCAATTCTATTTGATCTGCTCGTAGTTTTTGCAAGCTAGCCTGTAATGCACTATATACCGTGGGGCTAGATTCCACCATCACTACTAGCTCTGATCTGCGGGATGCGGCCTCAATCCCCATCGCTCCACTACCGGCGAACAAATCAAGGCAAGTTCTACCGCTCATGTCCTGTCCTAGCCAATTGAAAACCGTCTCGCGCACCCTATCAGGCGTAGGACGCAAACCCGCGTGATGCGGAAACGAAATTACACGGCTACGCCATTCTCCGCCGATTATGCGAACTTTGTTTTGAGTTAAGGACACCTAGTGGGGAATTCTGGAAAAAGCATTTACAAATAACCTGTCTTTGAAAAGATTTTCTATTTCTCTTCCGCTGCTCCTACAACAACCGTTACCATCCCTTCTGGGTGGATACGTCGCTGGAAAGCCTCCTTGATCTGCTCCACAGTTACTTTATCCACCGCCTTCACGTAGTCATCCAAGTAGGTGAGGGGGAGATCATAGAAACCTATCACACCAAGATATCCCATGATTTTCTTATTACTGTCTATGCGTAGAGGAAAACCACCAATAATGTTCCCCCTGGCTGCGGTTAGTTCCTTTTGAGTTGGGCCACCAGCTATAAAATCAACTAACACCTTTTGAGTAATCATTAAAGCTTCCTCAGATTGCTCCTTCTTAGTCTGCAGGCCAATCTGGAATGGGCCCGCTTGCTTTAGAGGAAAAAAGCTGCTGCGGATACTGTATGCTAGCCCACGTTTCTGACGGATTTCCTCCATCAAACGCGATGCAAATCCTCCACCACCAAGTATGTAATTCCCGACTAACAGTGGATAATAGTCAGGATCATCACGCTGTAGCCCTGGATAGGCCAGCATAATATGACTTTGCGTTGCGGGATGTGTAATCCTTTTAATGCCCACTACGGGCTTTACTACTGGCGGCAAATTATTATCAGCTTTACCTTGAGGCAAATCCTTTGACAAAACCTCGGCAATGGCAGCCGCTTCGGTACGATTTACATCACCCATGATTGACACTACTGCATTCGTAGCTACATAGTGAGATTGATAAAAGTCCACCAAATCCCTGCGCTGCAATATATTTAATGTGGCCACTTCACCCGAGCTACGTAACCCGTATGGATGATTACCATATAGCATTTTCATTAGCGTACGTTTCGCAATATAACCGGGTTTGGTTTCTGCTTCTTTCAATCTCGCAATCATTCGTGCTCTTTCTCGTTTCATGGTGTTTTCAGGGAACTCCGGGTGTTGTAGCACTTTAGAGAGAATGTCCAAAGCTTGATTGCGTTCGCGTTTACTGCTTAAGGTTCTGAGCGACATACCAGCACGATCTCGATCAAAGTGGGCGCCTAGTTGTGCACCAACATCGGCTATTGCTTTAGAAATTTTGTCTTCAGACAAGCCGCCCGCTCCAAGACTAAGCAGATGCCACGTCAGACTAGCGCATCCTGATTTCTCAGGCGTATCGGCGCTACTGCCTGCGCTAAAATCCACGCTTATATCGAGCATCGGCAAATCCCGACTCTCAACAAAATATACCCGTGCGCCAGAAGATGTTTGCCAGTGTTGGATGGGAAGAGTGGCAAACGCCCATTGAGAGTAAATGCTGAATAACGTGATAAATAAAAAGCGTACTACTTGCATCGAAAACCCTTTATTGAAGTACCTTTTAAATCGGACGAAGCCCAAATTAATCTATATATTATTAATGCTCATCTAAACATGATTTAATCTTTTGTACTCAATGCTGCAATCCTCTGGGCGGAGTAATGGAAGATCTCTGTACTAGTGGCTGTGGATCAAGCGTTGCCACTGTCAGGCTGTCCTCAATCAAATATTTTATTGCCACATCACGTACTTGCTCTGCAGTTACAGCCTGTAGCTTTTTTATAATCGTATCAAGATCGCGATACGATAGCCCGACAGACTCTAACTGGCCAATCTGCATCGCTTGGTAAAACATCGAATCAAGCTGAAATACATGACCAGACACCACCTGGGCCTTGACGCGTGCAAGCTCCTCTTCAGTTACACCATCCCGTATAAGTTTTTGAACCTCACTATGCAGGGCCGTTTCCAGTTCCTCTACGGATTTACCTTCGCTTGGTGTACCGTTGAGAAAAAACATACTGGGGCCGCGCCCAGTAGAATCGTAGTCTGCATTTATCGAGCTAGCAATGCGTTGCTCTCGCACCAGCTCTTTGTTGAGTCGCGCAGATTCGTTACCGTCTAACACACCTACAAGCATCTCCAGTGCATAGGGCTCCCAGTCAGCATCAGCATCGTGCAGAACCGGCGCATGATAGCCCATTACGAGATAAGGCAGCTGTGCTGGAGCCTTTATCATCAACCGTTTGATCCCAGCTTGTGGCGGCTCAACCTGTGGCTTACGAAAAGCCAAAGATAATAGTGGCCGAGATTTAATCTTGCCATAATATTTTTGCGCCAAGGAAAATACATCATTCGGGTTAACATCTCCCACTACCACCAACACAGCGTTGTTAGGCGCATACCAACGGTCATACCACTCTTGAGCATCTTGAACGCTCATGTTCTCTAAGTCGTTCATCCAACCAATAATCGGACGTCTATATGGATGCGATTGATATGCGACGGCCATCATTTTCTCATGTACCAAAGAGTGAGGCTGATCATCAGTACGCAACCGCCGCTCCTCCATAACCACCTTAATTTCTTTGGCAAATTCTTCTTTAGTTAATTTCAAGTTGTGCATCCGGTCAGCTTCCAGTTTCATTGCTAACGGTAACTTGGATTTGTGCAACTGCTGGAAATACGCAGTGTAATCGCGAGCGGTAAATGCATTATCGCGTCCACCTACTGCTGCGATTTGCTTAGAGAATTCACCGCCGCTAACTTTTTCCGTTCCCTTAAACATCATATGCTCCAGCACATGAGCAATACCTGTGGTACCGTTTAACTCATCAACGCTACCTGCCTTGTACCAAATTTGAGAGACCACTACTGGCGAGCGGTGGTCTTCCCTAACAATTAGCTTAAGACCGTTCTCAAGCATGTATTCGTGTGGATTGGCGAAAACCTCAAACGAAATCAGTGAAACCAACGCCAAAGCAGCAATCTGCAATCTAGGAGAATGAATGACGAAACAGGAACTAAACCTCATTTTTTAATAGCCCAAGTTTAAATAAATGGAATAAAATTTCACTTGCATAATAGAACAACGAACTATAACTAATACGACAGCCTACCAGAATGCCAAGTTTCTTCAAATCTAAGCATGGTTCTGCCCCCGTCGAGACATTGACGACTAGCTGGTCAGCCAACGTCAGACGAGGCCTCACCCGTACCCGGGAGAATCTGGGCAAACAGTTATCTAACATACTCGGTAGCAGAAAGATAGATGAAGCCATCTATGAAGAATTGGAAACAGTACTGCTTTCTGCTGATATTGGAATAGATGCGACTACTTGGTTGCTTGATAAGCTACGTAAACAAGTCAAAAGAGATAGCCTGATCAATACAATACAATTAAAGGAAGCACTAAAAGAAGCACTAATTGCATTGCTTATACCACTTGCATGCCCACTTGATACTAGCACGGAGAAACCATTCATCATCATGCTAACAGGTGTAAACGGTGCGGGGAAAACTACATCCATCGGTAAACTTACTCATTACTTTCGGTCTCAAGAGAAATCAGTGCTACTTGCCGCTGGCGACACCTTTCGTGCCGCTGCACGTGAGCAGCTTATGATGTGGGGTGAACGCAACAATGTTTCCGTCGTTTCACAAGAGAATAATGATCAACAAAAAGGTGATCCAGCTGCGGTGATCTTTGATGCGATTAACGCTGCAAAGGCGCGCAATATAGACATCGTATTAGCAGACACCGCTGGTCGTCTAGCTACACAATTACACCTAATGGAAGAAATTAAAAAAGTGAAACGCGTCATTGCTAAAACCAGTTCAGGCGCACCACATGAAGTGTTGTTGGTTCTGGATGCCAACACTGGCCAGAATGCGGTTAGTCAGGTAAAAGCGTTCGATGATGCGCTGGGCGTCACGGGCCTTATACTTACCAAACTCGACGGCACCGCTAAGGGGGGCGTAATTGCTGGCATCGCGAGGCAACGCCAGCAGAACCCAATTCCACTGCGCTTTATCGGAGTAGGTGAGGGCATAGAAGATTTAAGGCCATTTGACGCAATGGAATTTGTAGGCGCCTTGTTTGATTAATTTTTAACATTTTCCCTATACACCTCCACAGTTTGGAGACTTTTCAATATGATCAGCTTCAGCAACGTCTATAAACGCTACCCGAACGGGTTTGATGCACTGAAGAATATTGCTTTCACTATTAAACTGGGAGAGATGGTCTTTATTACTGGACATTCAGGCGCCGGCAAAAGCACACTTTTGAGGCTGATTGCAGCTATCGAACGTCCTACCACCGGCGGCATCTTTGTCAACAACAAAAATGTTAGTACACTCAAGAACCGTGCAATACCATATCTACGGCGCAATCTTGGGATGATTTTTCAAGATCAAAAAATTCTATTCGATCGTTCTGTATTTGATAACGTATTATTGCCATTGCAAATCTGCGGTTTTGATCACTGGTCAGCGGCCGGACGAGTGCGTGCTGCTCTTGACAAGGTAGGTTTGCTGGGTAGGGAAAAAGCGCGACCTATTACACTCTCAGGTGGTGAGCGACAACGACTATGTATTGCCCGCGCTATAGTAAATCGCCCCTCTATTCTGATCGCTGATGAACCAACTGCAAATCTTGATGCTGACTACACCAAGGACATCATGAATATGTTCAAGTCGTTTCATCAAGTCGGAGTAACGGTTCTAATCGCCATCCCTGATGCCGAGTTACTTGGCGGATCCCAGGAACGTATTCTAGCTCTAAATCACGGGAAGCTAGCAATATGATAGCGTGGCTTTCTCATCATTGGCATGCCTTTTTCCTAGCACTGCGGCAGTTAGCAGGCGCACCGTTTGCCAGCCTGCTCAACATTACCGTAATAGGGGTAGCCTTTAGCCTACCTACAGGGATTTACATGCTGCTAGGAAACCTTCAGGTCTTCTCTGGGCAAATGTCAGAAGCATCACAATTAAGCCTGTTTCTAGAATTAGATGCGGACAAAGCTGCGATATTGAAAATTGAATCACTGCTGAAACAGCACCCCCAGGTTATTAATTTCCAGTTCATTTCCAAAGACAGCGCGTTGAAACAGTTAAAGCAAGGAAGTGGGCTAACTGACGTAGTGGATAGCCTAACGCAAAATCCACTGCCCGACGCTTTTATAATTAATGCCAATAGCACCGAACCCGAAGCACTAGAGCAATTGCGTGGTGAAATACAGAAGTGGCCCAAAGCAGAACATGTACAACTTGACTCCGCCTGGACGAAGCGGTTAGACGCACTACTCAAACTTGGGCAGCTAGCGGTACTGATGCTTACTGCCCTACTGAGTTTTGCCTTAGTAGTAGTAACTTTCAACACCATTCGTTTACAAATTCTCACGAAACGTGACGAAATCGAGGTGTCAAAGTTAATTGGTGCAACCAGTAATTTCATACGCCGCCCATTTCTTTATTTTGGTGCAATTCAAGGGGTAGCAGGGGGAGTTATTGCATGGCTTATTATTGCTATTGTAATTCACTTAATTAATAGTGAATTGACGGATTTAGTACAGCTCTATGCAATTGATTTGCACTTGTACCATCTTTCTTTTGAAGACAGTATCAGCCTGTTACTATTTTCGTCTTGGCTAGGCTGGTTAGGAGCATGGCTATCAGTTGCGACCCATCTCTGGCAAATAGAACCTAAGTAATTCAGGAGATTATCTGTCCCGAGGAACTTTTCGAGAGGATTGGCACTCTCACTGGTTGAGTGCTAAAATTAGCGTATGACACTAAGATATGAGGAAAACACTATGACTTTTGCTTTAGCGATGCCTTCAACTAGCGGTAGTATTGAAAGCTATATCCAGTCGGCCAATCGTTTCCCTATTCTTTCCCAAGAGGAAGAGACCAGTCTGGCACGGCGCCTGAGGGACGAGGGCGACATAAATGCCGCACGTCAATTAGTATTGTCGCATTTGCGCGTGGTAGTTTCCATCGCTCGCGGCTACAAGGGCTATGGCCTGCCACAAGCTGACTTGATTCAAGAGGGTAATATTGGGTTGATGAAAGCCGTCAAACGCTACGACCCAGAACGTGGTGTACGACTAGTGTCGTTCGCAGTGCACTGGATTAAGGCAGAAATCAATGAGTTCATCCTACGAAACTGGCGACTCGTAAAAATTGCAGCTACAAAAGCACAGCGCAAATTATTCTTTAACCTGCGAAGCATGAAGCAGAGCCTGGACACCATGAACCCGAAAGAAATAAATGCCGTGGCAGAGCGATTGGGTGTCAAAGCCGAAGAAGTGGTGGAGATGGAGACTCGCTTTAGTGGGCGCGACATTTCAATTGAACCCCTGTCCCAGGACGATGATGAGACATCCAGCTACAGTCCTATCGCTTATCTTACCAACAGCGTTGAACCTTCACAGGTGTTGGAAGCTAAACAAAATAGTCAACTACGTGGCAAAGAATTGGAGCAAGCTCTAGCTAACTTAGATACGCGCAGCCGCCACATTATTGAGGCCCGCTGGCTACGGGAAAAGGGTGCTGTAACAACACTTCACGAACTCGCTAATGAATTGGGAGTATCCGCTGAGCGTGTCCGCCAGATTGAAGTCAAAGCGATGCAAAAAATGCGGATAATGATGGAGCCGGCCGTATAACTGGTCATATGGAAATGGAGCCCAAGGGCTCCATTTCATTCTGCTTTAATTTCTTTAATTTATTATTCGACAGATGTAACAGCAATTTTCTTTGGCTGGACAGCTTCCCGCTTCGGAATAGTGATCTCTAATACGCCATCTTTAGATTTTGCTGATATCGCATCCGGATTTGCCGTATCGGGCAAGCTAAAACGCCGGTGGAAAGAACCAAAAGTACGTTCGACCCGTTTGTAACCTTCTTTTTCGGTTATTTCTTCAGTTTTCTTTTCACCCCTGATGGTAAGTACTCCATCTTCCATACTCACATCTGTTTCCTCGGGCTTTACTCCCGGAAGATCTGCATGCAGAACATATTTATCCGATTCCTCCTTGATATCTACGGCAGGCGCCCACGCTGTTGTGGCCATAGATCCCTCACTGGAACCCCATATAGGCGTATGCTCTAACTCTCTTTGAAATTGATTCAACCAGCCCCATGGCTCATAACGAGTAATTGTTGTCATAATAGCCTCCATATAATTTATATGCTACTAACAATACTGGAAATACTTGTACCAGTTTTCTGTAATTGATATAGGGCCATTTTCTTTCTTTTCAAGTGACACAAACTCTGTATAAACTTCACAAATCTCAAACAAATTAGGAACTATATGCATTCACGTTACTGCATTATTAATATAACTATATCTGATGCTTTCTATCCCTAGTCTTGGTTGAGTGAAAAGCGCTAGCACTAGCTTTGGTTACTTTCTGCCCACTGTTCCGGTGTCAGCGTTTTCATGGACAGCGCATGAATCTCTTGCTCCATTTTTTTCCCTAGCGCACGATAAACTAGTTGATGCTGCTGCACCATATTTTTGCCTCGAAACTCAGCACTAACAATAATGGCACTGAAATGGTGGCCGTCGTCACCTTCCACACGTACTAGATCACAAGGCAAGGTGGTTTCAATATGAGTTTTTATGTTTTCTGGTGTAACCATTTTGGACTCCTTTCTTCAAATAGTATTCAATATTTTTTCGTTTGCTATATATTCATTTTCATAAAGCAAAAATCTTAATGACGAAGCTTGTAACCCGTCTTGAGCATTTGCAATGTAATCCATGATACCGTTAGAAAGCATGCCGCCACAATCGCAAGACTGAAGTAGGGTGAAGTATCTGAAACACCAAAAAAACCATAACGGAAACCATCAATTACATAGAAAAAAGGATTAAAGTGGGACAGCCCCTTCCAGAAGGATGGCAACGAATGGATTGTATAAAACACACCAGATAAGAACGTCAGTGGCAAGATAACGAAATTCTGAAATGCAGCAAGCTGATCAAATTTATCAGCCCAAATAGCGGCAATGATACCCAGCGCTCCCAGTAATCCATTGCCCATCAAGGCAAACAGAAAAACCCACAAAAATGATCGTAGCGGCACTTCAAAAAAAATCAGTGTCGCAAGATAAACACCTACCCCCACAAGCAATCCGCGTACTATCGATGCCAGCACATAGGCCAGAAATATTTCCATGTAAGACAGTGGTGACAACAAAATAAATACAATACTACCGGATACTTTTGACTGAATCAGACTGGATGCCGAATTGGCAAAAGCATTTTGCAGCATAGCCATCATCACTAGGCCTGGGATCAGGAAAACCGTGTAAGCCACGTCGGGGTACGCCTGCGCATGTTTTTCTAGTACATGGGAAAAAATCAACAGATAAAGCAGTGTAGCCAGCATTGGTGCGAATACAGATTGGAGCCCAACCTTCCAGAATCGCAACAATTCCTTGTAGAGCAGCGTATAAAAACCGCTCATACAGGTTCCAAGTTTTCAGCGCTACCCATGATTTTCACGAAAACTTCTTCCAGGTCGGGCTGTAACAACTGCATTTCCAGCACCTGCACCTGCGCTACACGCAACGCTGCTAGCACATTCTCGATCTGGGAGTAATCATTAACTGCCAGAATGTAGCAACCTTCATCATAACTTCCCATCAACGGCTGTAACACCGAGGGCAGTATATCCGGTGATAATCTTAGCCGTACCGAACAACCGGTAATGCTTTTGATGAGATTTCTAGTGCTGTCGAGGGCAACGATTTTTCCTTGTTTTAACATAGCGACTCGACTACATAGTGCTTCTGCTTCGTCCAGATAATGAGTGGTAAGCACGATAGTATGGCCATCACGATTCAGTTGCTTGATGAAGCGCCAAAGTGCCTGGCGTAATTCCACATCTACCCCAGCGGTGGGCTCATCCAGCACAATCACTGGTGGCTTGTGTACCAGCGCCTGGGCTACCAACACACGCCGCTTCATGCCACCCGATAACGTTCGCATGTTGGCATTAACCTTGTCCGCAAGATCCAGGTGATAGATTATCTGGTCTATCCAGGAGTCATTGTTTTTTAGGCCATAATAACCAGATTGAATGGACAGGGTTTCTCGTACCGTAAAGAATGGGTCGAACACCAACTCTTGCGGCACCACCCCGAGCATACGACGGGCTTCACGATAGTTAGTCACAACATTGTGCCCCATTATGCAAGAGCTACCGCTACTAGCTAGCGTCAATCCCGCGAGTATGTTGATCAACGTAGTCTTACCTGCACCGTTTGGGCCGAGCAAAGCAAAAAAATCACCCACGTTGATTTCAAGGTCGACGCCCGCCAGGGCATGCGTCGTACCGAAACGCTTGTACACTTGCTTGACTTCAATTGCCGGGGTCATTGGAAAATAAATTGGGGAAAATATTCGTCACGAATTCCGCGTACAACTGCCACATGGATCGTTCACTTATCTCATTACACGGATAGAGACAAGACTGCAACTAGTTCTATCTGTGTCGTTTAGTGGTCCCTATTTATGGCGCTATACACGCCCTCATAAATAATGTGTTTATGCAAGCGAAATCAATTCAGAAACACCATATAATCGGGCAAGATTCTTCAGATTTTTTGGCGTATTGGAAAAATACAGTTGCTGGTTATGTCTTTGTGCTTTACGCTGCCATTCCAATAACATACTGACGGCCGATGAATCCACCTCAGTTACTTGTGCCAGATCAATCACTAAGTCAGGGTGATCAAACAAGGCATCACCTTGTTTGATCACAGCCGCGACATTGCCTATAGTTATCGGTCCTTGGACACATAATTTGTCGCCATCACGTAAAATCATCTCACGCTGTCTTGAATTGTTTAACTAGCGCTGCCTTTTCTCTTTGTCTTTCGCGTCCAACGTACGATTTTTATCAGCTAGTGTTTTGAGCAGTCCTTCAACCCCACCCCTGCGAATCTGGGAATTGAAAGAACCGCGGTAATTAATGATCAAGCTTACCCCTGCCACTGTTACGTCGTACACTTTCCAACCGTTACTAGTTTTTCCCATACTGTAGTCGATAGGCACAGGTTGGCCGTGGCTTCGTATCACCTGTGTTTTTACCGTAACGTCTGTACTTCCCCCAATATCTTTAAGCGGGGTTACCTTTATAGTATGGTCGCTATAAACCGACAGGGCCTTATAGTAGGTGCGTACCAGCAAGGTACGAAACTGATCCACTATTTCCCGCTGCTGACGGGGTGCAGCCTTAGACCAATTCTTGCCCATGGCAAGCCGAGTCATGCGCATAAAATTGAAATGGGGCAATATTTTGGTTTCAACCAGATCAAGCATTTTGGCTTTATTTTTTCCAGACTGAATGTCTTTATTCTGCTTGATAATTGCGAGAATCTCTTGTGCAGTATGGTTCACCAGAATATCGGGGCTAGTATCGGGGCTAATTTCAGTCGCCCACGTAGTAGGCGCTAGTAAAAATGTAGATAGCAATACAACCATGCAAAAATATGTTTTCATTTACCTCTCTCACAAAAATTAATTATGCTTTTACACAAAAAACCCAACACTGGCACAGAACAACGCTGTAGCTACGTTTAGAATGTGCCACCATCTCCACCATCACCGTCTTCTGACGCTTTGTCGAACAAGAACCGTCCAATCATTTCCTCTAATACTAGAGCTGAATTAGTTTTCATGATTTTGTCACCGCTCTTCAACATGCCCTCATCGCCACCCGCAGCCAGACCAATGTATTGCGCACCCAAAAGCCCTGAAGTAAGAATACTCGCAAAAGTGTCCTTGGGAAACTGATAACGGTTGTCTATTTTCATAGTTACTGCAGCATCGAAAGTCTTCGTGCTAAATTGGATATCCTTCACACGTCCTACTACTACACCGGCACTTTTTACCGGTGCACGGATTTTCAAGCCGCCAACATTCTCAAAATATCCAATCAGGGTATAACTTTGTGCCTCACTGTAGGTGCCCAGGTTTCCTACCTTCAACGCTAGAATTAGTAGCGCACCAATCCCCGCAATAACAAACAACCCTACCCACAAGTCCATTGTCGTCCGATGCATCAGCCTACTCCTCTAAACATGAATGAGGTTAAAACAAAATCTAACCCCAATATCACAAGCGCTGAAGTTACCACAGTGCGAGTAGTTGCGGCGGACACCCCCTCCGCCGTGGGCTGTGCATCATAACCCTCGAACACTGCAATTGCCGTTACAGCCACACCAAAAAAGCAAGTTTTAATAACGCCGTTAACAATATCGAACCTAAAATCCACCGAACTTTGCATTTGTGACCAAAACGAACCCTCATCCACGCCGATAAGCACTACTGCAACCAAATAACCGCCGAATATGCCCATCGCAGAAAATATTGCTGCCAGGAGAGGCATCGAGATCACTCCAGCCCAAAATCGCGGCGCGACCACCCTCGCAATTGGATCCACCGCCATCATCCCCATCGCATCTAGTTGCTCGGTAGCTTTCATTAAACCAATTTCTGCTGTGATAGCAGAACCGGCACGACTGGCAAACAATAATGCGGCTACAACCGGCCCTAGCTCCCGCACCAAGGATAACGCCACTAGTGTACCCACGGCCGTTTCTGCGCCGTATTTTTGCAATGTTTCGTACCCTTGTAAACCAAGCACCATACCAACAAACAGCCCCGACACCAGGATAATGATCATCGTTAACACACCGGTAAAATAAAGTTCTCGAATGATCAGACTGAAACGTCGCATGCTGGTGCCCGATTTCAGCAGTGTCAACGTAAAAAAACGAGCTGCGTAGCCAAGTCGCCAAATACTGTCTATCACTCGATGGCCGACTCCCCGGATGCCAATGACAATGCGTCTAGGCAAAATTGCTCTCCAAATTCAAATCGGTTGCATATGTCTCGGCAGGGTAGTGAAAGGGAACCGGGCCATCCATCTCGCCATGCACAAACTGATGCACGAAGGGCGAAACAGATTCACTCACTTCTGCTGGCGTACCTTGTGCGGCTATTACCCCCTCTGAAATAAAATAAACATAGTCTACAATTTTCAATGACGCCTCCACATCATGCGTCACTACAATTGAGGTCATACCCAATGCATCTGTCAGACGTCGAATCAAATTTCCAATGACACTCAGTGAAATAGGGTCGAGCCCTGCAAATGGCTCATCGTACATGACGAGCATGGGATCAAGAGCGATCGAGCGCGCCAGTGCTACTCGTCGAGCCATTCCACCCGATAATTCTGCTGGCATCAAATTATGAGCGCCGCGCAGACCGACAGCATGCAGTTTCATAAGCACTAGATCGCGAATCACAGATTCCGGCAGGTCAGTATGTTCCCTCATCTGGAATGCCACATTGTCAAATACCGACAAATCTGTAAATAACGCACCAAACTGGAACAACATGCTCATTTTTCTACGCAGCAGAAACAGTTCATTTCTGCTGAGTTCATGTACCACTTGATTGGCAACTTTGACGTAGCCTGAGGAAGGGGTTACCGCGCCTCCGATCAAACGTAACAATGTAGTCTTGCCGCAACCACTTCCACCCATAATGGCAATAACCTTTCCGTGCGGCATGGTCATATTGACACCCTTAAGGATTGGGCGCTTGTCGTAGGAAAAATTTAGATCTTTGATTTCGACCAAGGTTTCGGTTGTCATTCTATTAAGAAAGCCAATATTTGATTTGACGAGCTATTTTTAAAGCCCAGCCGTCTCTTAAGTACAGACCAATAATTAGTATTTTTTGTTTAACGCCGATTTTCGGTTCAGATAAATACGTCACGGTGATTATAAAACATTGTACTAGGGGACTAAGGGTAAAGCAAAAACAAACGATATCCAGCTACGTAAAAAATGTCACTATCAATATTTAGCGTTACACTAATTTCGTTACTGGGCGCAATAACCTTAGAAGAGCCGACATTTTCTTCAAGGTACTCGCCGGGGGTGAAAATGCGACTTGCAAGATCCCGATTTTGGACATCGGTGAGCGTGAGCTCAATTGCGGGAAATGCTTGGGGGAAAGTGGCTCGATTGCGAACTATTACGGTAATCGTAATAAGGCCAGGGTGTTGTGCTGTCTTATTCTGCAACTCTGATGACTCAATGGTCAATAGCTCCACTTGTTGTGGTAGCGGAATCGTACAATTTAAAATTAAGCAGTATTGTTCCAGATATGGCTTGGCACCAGGCGCAATAATTGAAAGCTCCGTACGATATAGATAGATAATCTGTCCCGTTAATACAACCAAGAGAAATATGCTAACAAGTCCCCATATACGCGAGGACTTAGGTGGCAACGCAGCATCAAAAGTGTAGTTTCCCTCCTCTGCATTGGCTACATTTGATGCTTCCAGGGCCAGCTCTTCCTCAGCAGACAACTCTGTGGTGAGCACCCCCGGTGTGTCTTTTTGCGGTGTGTCTACACCCGGCTCCTTTGAATAACCAACGGTTTCTGAATCTTGCACCGAAGCTAGAATAGTAAAGCTATCAAAAACTTGGGAACAATGTCCGCAACGCACATTGCCGCCTTGCATCTGCAAATGCTCTGGGGTCACCCGAAAGGCCGTGGCACAATTAGGACAACGAGTTACCAGTGCCATAATTATTTGTTTCCCAAAAATAAATTCACTTTCTTGTTCCTATCAGTAGCACCCAGTCTTCCTGTTCCCTTGCATTGTAAATGCTAAACCACTGTCGATAAGCGCGCTCTACTTCTTTTACTTGTTCTTTAAGTATGCCAGAAAGCACAATGCGCCCATTATTTCTAATAACGTGCAGCGAGGATTGGAGCAAGCATGATCAAGGGATTGGCAAGTATATTTGCGACAACTATATCTACCCACGCATCGATTCCCTGATCTGCCCTGGTCATAAAATCAGATGTATAAAACACCACTCTTTTTCGATCACATTGATTACGTGCGGCATTGTCGCGACTTAACTCAACTGCACGAGGATCTATATCTATTCTTACCACACGGCCCGCACCCAGCTTCAGTGCAGCAATAGCTAGTATGCCGGATCCGCAACCATAATCGAGAACATCTTCGCTACCTCGTAAATTTTCATCAAGCCAAGCAAGGCACAGCTGGGTAGTGGGGTGGCTACCAGTACCAAAAGCTAATCCAGGATCGAGCTTCAGATTAATGGCTGCAGGATCAGGCGCTTGATGCCAACTGGGCACAATCCACAACCTTGATGATATTTGAATGGGATCAAATTGCGACTGTGTAAGGCGCACCCAATCCTGTTCTTCCACTTGTTCTATGCGGAAGGGAGGAAGAGAGGGAAGCTGTATGGCTTGAACAATAGTTTGTACGATTGAAGGTACGTCTGCAGCGTTATCAAACAAAGCGGTTATTTCTACCTTAAACCAGATTTTTTCTGGGAATTTATCAAACTCTTCAAATAAGAACTGCTCGTTCCGAGTTCCGATAGCGGCGTCATGAATGTCTGCTGACAAAGCACCAAATTCAATTAATGCATCACTTAATGCTTTGGCATGAGTAGCGGTAGTCTCAATGATGAGAGCAGTCCAAGACATATTAAAACATGAATAAAGTCTGTTTGGCTGAACCAAACTCGCTTAGCATATTAGCTGTGTTGCGCTTATATTATCTGTATCAGTGGGCATCCAACCAATATGGGAAGAAAAGTTATCTCTAACCTTGCTTATTATGCTGCGCAAGCATTTGCTCGAGATAATGAATGTTGGCGCCACCACGCAAAAATGCTGCGTCATACAATAAATCAAGATGCAAAGGAATGTTGGTCATAATCCCTTCAACTATCATTTCCGACAACGCAATGCGCATACGAGCAATTGCTTGGCCACGGTTATCGCCATAGGCGATTACTTTACCAATCAAAGAATCGTAATTCGGTGGCACAATGTAATTATGATAAATATGGGAGTCAACACGAATGCCAGGGCCACCGGGCACATGATACTGAGTAATACGACCAGCACATGGAATAAGCTTATAAGGATCTTCTGCATTGATTCGACACTCAATAGCGTGCCCCTTTTGCACGACATCTTTCTGTCGAATGCTAAGCTTTTCACCTGCGGCAACATGAATTTGCTGTTGTACTAAATCAATGCCGGTAATTGCCTCCGTGATGGGATGCTCTACCTGCAGACGCGTGTTCATTTCAATAAAATAAAATTCTTTTTTCTCAAACAGGAATTCGAACGTACCTACACCACGATAACCAATGCGGCGACAAGCATCGGCACAACGGGAGCCTATTTTATCGCGCAGCCTTGTAGGAAGGCCAGGAGCCGGCGCTTCCTCTATGATTTTCTGATTGCGGCGCTGTATCGAACAATCCCTTTCCCCTAAGTAGATAGCGTTGCGGTGCTCGTCAACCAGAACCTGGAATTCGATATGCCGCGGGTTCTCCATAAATTTTTCTGCATATACC
>QIFK01000047.1 GCA_003230615.1 Nitrosospira sp.
ACACCGCTTGGAGTTTTTTTGACAATAGGGAGCTTGAGTCGTCCAAACAATATCTCCTGGATTTGTTTGGGTGAATTCAGATTAAATGGTTGCCCAGCAATTACAAATGCCTTTTCCTCTAGGGAGAGCATTTTCTCACCTAGTTCGCGACTTTGGATTTCCAACATCTTTATGTCCAGCAATACGCCATTGCATTCCATCTTAAATAGCACCTCTAGCACTGGCATCTCGAGCGTACGATAAACATATTCAAACTTAGTATCATTCATAATTCGTGAATACAGGTACTGATGCAATTGTAGAGTAATGTCGGCATCCTCCGCTGCATACTTCGTGGCCTGCTCTATGCCCACCTGGTCAAAACTGATTCTGTTGTTACCTTTGCCAGTAACCTCATCGTAGCTGATGGTTTTGACGTCAAGATGGCGTAACGCAAGATTATCCATATTATGTAGACGATGAGATTCCAGTACATAGGATTGCAATAACGTATCGTGCATGATTCCATTTAAGGCAATGCCATGATTGGCAAAAATGTGTTTATCGTACTTAAGGTTCTGCCCGAGCTTGAGTTTGCCAGGATCTTCCAGCCAAGATTTTAATTTATCTAAGACAAGGTTGATTGCCAGTTGTTGTGGAACGCCGGGATAACAATGAGCAAGTGGCAAATAAGCAGCGCGATGAGGATTAACAGAAAATGAAATACCTACAAGCCTCGCTCGCATAGGATCCAATCCGGTAGTTTCGGTATCAACAGAAACTAGGGGCGCATTATTGATGCATTCAATCCATTCCTCCAATTGGCATTCGGTTAGTATGGTTTGGTAGTCTGAGGAAACAACCTCAACAAGGGCTTGTCGGCCCTTATCCGTACCCTGGCACTCAGTGATAGGTTGCGTGTAGTTTATTCCCGATAAACCAGGACTTTTCTGTTCTACACTTGTATCTTGTTGTAATTCCCGCAACCAGGTTCTGAAATCCAGCCTTTCATAAAGTTCTACAAGTTTTGTCGTATCCTGTGGTTGAAGACTTTGCAAACACACCGGCAGAACCACATCACACTTAATAGCGAGTAGTTCGCGCGATTTTTCAAGCCAGCCGATCGTTTTACGCAGATTTTCCCCAACCACACCGTCGATTTCCTTAGCATGAATAATGAGGTTGTCCAGGGTGCCGTACCGTTCAAGCCATCGTATCGCTGTCTTAGGTCCGACCTTCTCCACGCCTGGTACATTGTCTGCCTTGTCACCCACTAACGTCAGATAGTCAAGCATACTTGTTGGTGCTACACCGAACTTGGCAAACACACCTGCTTCATCAAGAATTTCGTTGTTCATGGTGTTTACCAGCATCACCTGTTTATTTACTAATTGCGCGATATCCTTATCACCAGTCGAAATCACGCAACGCATCTTTTCTTGCTCGGCTTGTTTTGCCAACGTACCGATCACGTCGTCTGCTTCCACTCCCTCAATTATCAGCATCGGCCACCCCAAAGCATGGATACATTCATGTAGCGGTATGATCTGTGCAATCAGATTGTCTGGCATGGGCGGGCGGTTCGCTTTGTACTCTGGATACAAATCGTCACGAAAAGTCTTTCCTTTTGCATCAAATACACACGCGCTATAATCGGCTTGGTAATCGTAGTGCAAACGACGTAGCATACTGATAACGCCTTTGATCGCACCAGTGGGCTCATCATAACGATTTCGGAAATCAGGTAGCGCATGAAAAGCGCGATACAGGTATGATGAACCATCGACTAACAGTAGTGTTTTCATAAAATTCTTCAAAAGGTTATCCATGAGCCAGCAAGATAAACCAGCCAGCAACATGGCCGTTGAATACCCAGAAAAAAACTGGTCAGCACGGGAATCGTGGCGTGTATTTGGAATTATGGCAGAATTTGTCGAGGGAACAGAGCGCCTTAATTCCATTAAACCTGCAGTTAGTATTTTTGGCAGTGCACGTACTCATGCGGACCATCCCCACTATAAACTAGCAGAGCAAATTGCGCTGCAATTGTCTGATGCAGGTTTCTCAGTTATTTCTGGTGGTGGCCCTGGCATTATGGAAGCAGCAAATAAGGGTGCGTATTTAGGAAAATCGCCTAGCATCGGCCTAAATATCCAACTTCCCCATGAGCAACATAGCAATAGTTACCAGAATATTAGTCAGACCTTTCGCCACTTTTTTACACGTAAGTACATGTTTGTAAGATTTGCAACTGCCTATGTGGTTATGCCGGGTGGATTTGGTACGCTAGACGAACTGATGGAAGCGCTTACGCTGGTACAAACTGGAAAAACCCGAAAAATGCCAATTATTCTGGTCTGTTCGGATTTCTGGAGTGGCATACTTAGCTGGTTCCGACAATCACTGGTAACTGAGAATATGATCTCTGCGGAAGATATGGACTTAATACAAGTAATAGATGAGCCTAGTCAAGTGGTTAATGCAATTTTTCAGTATTATGAAACTCGTGGTTTCGAACCTTCTGCAGCAGAGTTAGAAGTTCAACTCAATCTATAAACAATACGTGTCGATAGAATGTATAAATTAACCCATCCAGGGACCACAATGCATCTAATATTCCTTGTACTGCTACTGAGTCTGGCAGTGCCTGTGGCAGCGCAGTCTACCCAAACCAGTAGCTTGAAGGAAGCTCCGCCCCCGCCAGAGCTTCCAGAATTGTCGTCAGGGTCACCCAACGCTGAAGATCCTTTGCTAGAAGAACCACTGGTCGTCATCAGGAAACGCGGGGAAGACAGGATTGAGGAATTCCACAAGGACGGAATAATCTACATGATCAAGGTTACTCCTCGCATCGGTCTTCCTTATTACCTATTTGACGATACGGGTGATGGCACATTTTACTCAGGGGATGGCACTCTTGACGATGGCATACGCCCGCCAATGTGGGTGATATACGAGTTTTAAGTTTCCATAAATAACAAGGCAGAATAACACGTTAGCCTTTGCTTCTGCACCTTTATCATCTTACTCATGTCTGTTTTCACCACCGTTACCCAAGATCAACTTTCTGCCTGGCTCAGAACCTATTCCCTAGGTACGCTAATTAGTTTGCAAGGTATATCTTCTGGTATTGAAAACACGAACTATTTCGTTACCACCACTCAAGGTAAATTTATTCTCACGCTATTTGAGAAACTCGTTGCCTCTGAGCTGCCTTACTATCTTAACCTGATGGTACATCTTTCGTGCCATGGCATCCCCTGTCCCAGTCCGATAGCTAGTCTCGATAATAAATTTCTGGGTAAGCTAAATGGAAAGCCAGCAAGCCTTGTTACCTATTTACCGGGAAAACCGCTTGAACGTCCCACCCCTGCACAATGTGCACAAGTGGGAACACTACTAGCAAACATGCATTTGTCAGGCCGATCTTTTCCAGAGAAAATGAACAATCCACGTGGACCTAAATGGTGGAAAACTATAGCACCTACACTCATACCGTTTCTACCGGCAGTAGAAACAGATATTCTTAAGGAAGAGCTGCATTTCCAATCGATGTACCGGTTTGGAAATCTCCCATGTGGTGTAATCCATGCAGACCTGTTCCGCGACAATGTACTATTCACCAACAATACTGTTAGTGGCGTGATCGATTTTTACTTCGCCTGCAACGACGTACTTTTATACGATCTGGCTATTGCTGCCAATGACTGGTGTATGGTTGAAAACGGCAAACTGAACGAAGCCCGCATGTTGTCCCTGCTTCAAGCATATCATTACACACGTCCGTTAACCTCCACTGAACGTAATGTCTGGCCGGTGATGTTACGTGCTGGAGCATTACGCTTCTGGATATCAAGACTATATGACTACCATTTACCACGTGCAGGAGAACTTACTTATGCCAAAGATCCTAACCATTTCAAGCACATGCTGGAAAGTCATTTATTATCTCAGTCGAAGCTGGCACAAATTTGGGTTTGAGCCGAGAATAATAGATCAAGTTTGGATAACAAATGTCCACTCTAGGTATATAGGAGATACCAAGAGATGAAAGCAAAACAAGTTGGAGCAAAACAAGGATTACAGTGGATCGTGAATGGTTTCTACCTATTCCGCTGTAATCCGCTAATCTGGATCATACTGTGTGTTTCTTTGCTGAGTATTGCAGTCGCATTTTCATATGCTCAGACAATAGGGCAGATTATTTTTACAATACTTTCACCAGTGTTTATGGCTGGGTTAATGTCTGGATGCAAAGCTCTTGAACAAGATAAGGAATTGAAAATTGGTCATTTGTTTTCAGGATTTCAGGTAAACACTATGCCGTTGATCACTTTAGGAGGAATTTATCTGGTGGGACAGATAATAATCATCAGCGTAGCTATGCTAATAGGAGGTGATACATTGATGGATTTACTTTTAGAGGGAAAGAGGGTCAACGAAAATGAGCTAAAAAGTGTCTCAGGTAATATGCTATCTGCCACCCTAGTGGTTCTAGCGTTGTCTGTCCCACTGATGATGGCCACTTGGTTTGCACCGTTGTTGATAATGTTTGATCGCATGTCCCCATTTACTGCTATGCGACTGAGCTTCTTTGCCTGCCTATCGAATTTCATACCTCTACAAATTTATGCAATCTCGTTAATTATTCTAGCTATAATTTCTTCGATACCCTATGGACTAGGATTTTTCATACTCATACCAACGTTGTTTGCCTCGATTTATGCGAGCTACAAGGCTATATTTGTTGATATATCTGAAACGGAATAATTCGGTCGATTCTTTGCCAAACTTTCTCAGTCAGGTAGAAGCCAGTTTGGCATATTCTAGCGACAGCCATTTCGTTCCGGCGTGGTTGAATTTAACCTGTACACGTGCGTCTGCGCCACCACCTTCACGATTGACGATTACGCCCGCACCAAACTTAGCGTGAGTCACGTTCTGGCCTACATGCCATCGCGATGCCTCCGTATCCCGAATGTCAATTGTGCTTTCTTTCATCCTGAGTCTAGATTTCTGAGTCAGCATACCAAACACTTGATCTGTGGTTCCTGACTCTCGCCCCATAATTCCTGGAACTTGCTGCGTAATTACTTTTTTTTGCAAAGGATGTAACCACTTTAGCAAGCCATCTGGAATCTCCTGCAAAAAGCGTGATGGGATATTGTAGCGAGTTTGGCCATGTAACATACGGTTCTGAGCAAAACTTAAATACAATCGCCGCCGCGCACGAGTCAAAGCCACATACATTAAACGACGCTCTTCCTCTAAACCACCAGCTTCATTGCGACTGTTCTCGTGGGGGAACAAACCTTCCTCCAGCCCACTCAGAAAAACGCTATGAAACTCCAATCCCTTAGCTGAATGTACAGTCATCAATTGAAGCGCGTCCTGATTGTTACCACTCTGATGTTCCCCCGCTTCTAGCGATGCATGTGCAAGAAACCCAGCGAGACTATCATCCTCAGCTTCTTGAATGTAGCTAGTAGCAGCATTGATCAACTCGTGCAGATTCTCCAGCCGATTAGCCCCTTCGCGTTCGGCACGATAATAATCCACAAGTCCACTATGCTCTAGCATATGATCTACGATTTCTGGCAACGACAATTCATCACAACCTTGCTGTATCGCCTCAATCAATACTACAAAACTGTTAACCCCTTTCTTTGGTTTATCTATTTTCTTATTTCTGCTATGCAAAACTGTCTCCATATCTTCTGAGGCCTGACTGGAAACTGCTCCACTACTATATTTTTCTAGTGCCGCCTGCCATAGACTCCCGCCCAGCTGCTTGGCATCATCCTGTAACTGTTCCAAGCTACGTGCGCCGATTCCGCGCACAGGAAAGTTGATAATTCGTAGCAACGCATTATCGTCATCGGGATTAGCAATCATCCTCAAGTATGCCAGCGCATGCTTGATTTCCTGACGCTCAAAGAAACGCATACCTCCATATACACGATATGCCAGCGAAGCGTTAAACAAGGCATGTTCCAACACGCGTGATTGTGCATTAGAACGGTAAAGTAGCGCTATCTGAGATAACTCTACTCCCCCAGCATGCAATGATTTAACTTCATCCACAATGAACGCAGCCTCATCGAAATCAGTCGGCGCGTTATACACTCTCAAAGGTTCACCGTGGCCCTCGGAAGTCCACAGGTTTTTATCCAAACGTCCGCTATTGTTGCGTATCAATGTATTAGCCGCATCCAATATGTTGCCGTGCGAGCGATAATTTTGTTCTAGTTTAATAATTTTTGAGATGCGAAAGTCATGCTCGAATTCCCTCATATTACCGGTATTGGCACCACGAAACGCATAGATACTTTGGTCATCATCACCTACCACAAATACAGCGGCTCCCGCACCAGCAAATAGTTTAAGCCACTTGTATTGTAGTTGACTGGTATCCTGAAACTCATCTACTAAAATATGACTGAATCGCCCGCTATAATGCCTCCTCAGAATCTCATTGCGAGTAAGTAGTTCATAGCTGCGCAATAAAAGCTCAGCAAAATCTACCATACCATCCTTGTTGCACTGCTGCTCATAAACCAAATAGAACTCAACCATCTTACGTGTGAAGTCATCGTAAGCTTCGACCTGGGACCCTCGCAGTCCCTCTTCTTTTGCATTATTAATGAACCACTGAACCTGGCGTGGCGGAAATTTTTCGTCATCTGCACCGATACCCTTTAGAACACGCTTTATAACTGCTATCTGATCAGCGGAATCGAGAATCTGGAAAGTTTGTGGTAATCCAGCGTCCTGATAATGCGCACGTAACATGCGATTGCATAGCCCGTGAAAAGTGCCCACCCACATGCCCTGCGTATTAATTGGTAGCATGGTGGAAATGCGCGCGAGCATTTCCTTTGCCGCTTTATTGGTAAAAGTGACAGCGATTATACTGTGAGGACTAACCTGCCTAGACTGAATTAGATACGCAATACGAGTAGTGAGCACCCGTGTTTTACCACTACCCGCGCCTGCCAGTACTAAGGCTGACTGGTGAGGCAAAGTGACCGCATTTAGTTGCTCAGTATTGAGGCCGGAAAGTAGAGTAGACATTGGAAGGATGCCGATTCCAGAATAAATTCTAAACAGGAATTATACAACCTTCACCAATCCATGTAGGAAACAAAGTTTCCTAAAAATTTCTTATCAGGAAAACCCACCTAACAACTTATTTCTTGTTGCTCCCCGCTACCAAATTAAGAATCAGTGGTGTCAAAATCAGCTCTATCGCCAATCCCATTTTTCCACCGGGAACAACAATAGTGTTTGGGCGCGACATAAAGGAATCATGAATCATGGAAATCAGATAGGGAAAATCCACACTTCTGGATTCTCGGAAGCGAATTACGAAGAAGCTTTCATCCAATATCGGAATTTCCCGTGCCACGAATGGGTTAGATGTGTCAACGGTCGGCACCCTCTGAAAGTTGATATGAGTGCGCGAAAACTGGGGAGTAATATAATGCACGTAATCGTGCATGCGTCGCAAAATGGTGTGAGTTACTGCCTCCACCGAATAACCACGCGCATTCATATCGCGATGAATCTTCTGGATCCATTCCAGATTAACTATGGGAACAACCCCCACCAATAAATCAACATACTTAGCGACATCGACAGTGTCGCTCTTTATGCCGCCATGTAGGCCCTCATAAAACAGCATATCAGAACCATCAGCAATTGATGACCAAGGAGTGAACGTACCTGCCTTCTGCTTGTGAGGCGCAGCTTCCTCATCATTATGTAAATACAAACGATTCTTACCGCTTCCACTCTTCCCATATTCCTTAAAAAGCATTTCAAGTTTCTCGAATTCGTTGGCCTCAGGACCAAAATGGCTGATTGGGCGATCGTTCTCTTTCTCCGATTTAGCTACGGCTTTCTCCATCGCATTGCGGTCGTAGCGATGAAAACTGTCACCTTCTACCACAGCAACATTAATTTTTTCACGACGAAAAATATGCTCAAAACTGTTTTTGACTGTTGAGGTGCCAGCACCAGACGATCCTGTGACGGCAATAACGGGGTGTTTTTGTGACATGCAAAATTTCTCCTGGAACTGTGGTAACAAATAGTACAGACAAAAAACTGCCCGCAAGCTTACAGAAACTAATAAAACTTCTAATAGTAAAATAGTCAGATTTCTTTATTGTTATGATACGGCTTTTATTATTGGATGAGCAAGAATATCGAACATAATAAATGAAACCTTATAATTTGTAATAAGTTTCAGAGGAACTGAAAGCTTTCTGAACCCAATACAGTTTTTACACATATGATATGCGGTGGTAAAGATTCATGTAAAAGTGGTAACCAAGTATCCTCTACCAAGTATCCTTAACGTTATAATTACCTACTAAATGGTAATCAATTTTATGCAAGAAAAATATAATCCAAAGAAAATTGAACTATATGCTCAGCGTTACTGGGATAAAACCGCCGCTTTTAAAGCTGCCGAGATTCCAGGTAAGCAAAAGTATTACTGCCTCTCGATGTTCCCCTACCCATCAGGAAAACTGCACATGGGACATGTGCGCAATTACACCATTGGTGATCTGCTGTCACGTTATCACCGTATGCTAGGTTTCAACGTGCTGCAACCTATGGGCTGGGATGCTTTCGGCCTACCTGCAGAAAATGCGGCAATACAAAACAAAGTACCGCCCGCACAGTGGACTTATGACAACATTGCCTACATGCGTAAACAGTTACAGAGTTTAGGGTTAGCCATAGACTGGAATCGGGAACTCGCTACCTGCAAACCGAATTACTACCGTTGGAATCAATGGCTGTTTTTACGAATGCTGGAAAAAGGCATTGCCTACAAGAAAACTCAAGTAGTGAACTGGGATCCAGTAGACCAAACCGTATTGGCCAACGAACAAGTGGTGGACAGACGTGGTTGGCGAACTGGCGCATTGATTGAGAAACGTGAAATTCCAGGCTATTACCTTAGAATTACCGAATATGCCGAAGAACTACTTAGTGACCTCGATAAATTGCCCGGTTGGCCAGAGCGTGTAAAAACTATGCAAGCCAATTGGATTGGTAAAAGTTTTGGTGTAGAGATTACTTTTCCTGCCGATGCCACATCCAATACGCCACAAGCCCTAAAAGTTTTCACCACTCGCGCTGACACCTTGCTGGGTGTAACTTACATGGCAGTAGCAGCAGAGCACCCAATCGCGCTCCATGCGGCAAAATACAATCGAGATCTAGCTACATTCATCGTAAAGTGCAAACATAATGCCGCTAAGGAAGCAGAATTTGCTGCTCAGGAAAAGGAAGGCATGGCCACAGGGTTATTTGTTGTTCATCCACTAACTGGTTCAAAATTACCCATATGGGTTTCTAATTATGTATTGATGGGCTATGGCGAAGGCGCAGTAATGGCAGTGCCTGCACACGATGAACGTGATTTTGAGTTCGCGAAAAAATACAACCTACCTATCAAACAAGTTATTTCAGAACCAATAGGCTCCCCATTAAACCCGTATTTTGAATTCAGTATGAAGCAATGGAAAAACTGGTACAGCTCCAAGGATGGGGTATGCACCAATTCCGGTAAATACGATGGCCTAAAATTTCAAGTAACAGTTGATGCTATCGCTTCTGATTTATCTGCTTTGGGTTTGGGAAATAAGAGAACACAGTTCCGTCTGCGTGACTGGGGTATTTCTCGCCAACGCTATTGGGGCTGCCCGATTCCGCTTGTTCACTGCGATACATGTGGGGTCGTATCAGTGCCAGATGAGCAACTTCCAATAGTTCTGCCAGAGGATTTGGTTCCAGATGGTTCTGGCAATCCGCTGGCAAGTACACCGTCATTTTACGTGTGTGACTGCCCCCAATGTGGCAAACTTGCAAGACGTGAGACGGATACCATGGATACTTTTGTTGATTCATCTTGGTATTACATTCGCTATGCATGTTCCGACCAAGACAAGGCTGCAACCGATGCACGCACAAATTATTGGCTGCCAGTAGATCAATATATCGGTGGTATTGAGCACGCCATTTTACATTTGCTCTATTCGCGTTTCTGGAGCAAGGTCATGCATAATCTTAAATTGGTAAAATTTGACGAACCTTTCGCAAATTTGCTTACCCAAGGCATGGTATTAAATGAAATTTACTTTCGAAAAACAGAAACCGGGCGTATTACTTATTTCAATCCGGTTGATGTTGATATTCAAACAGATGACCAAGGAAAACGTAGTGGGGGAATTCTACGTGCGGATGACCAGCCTGTTGAATTCGGAGGTGTTGGTACTATGTCGAAATCCAAAAATAATGGTATTGACCCACAAAAACTGGTGGATAAATATGGTGCCGACACTGCACGACTGTTCATAATGTTTGCCAGTCCTCCTGAACAAACGCTGGAATGGGCAGATACTGGAGTAGATGGGGCATTCCGTTTCCTGAATCGGCTATGGAAACAAGTGTACAATCATCTACAACAAACAATTGACCCTAGAATCAACAACAACCTTTCTACTGAGCTTAAATCCCTTCGCTTTAAATTGCATCATACCATTGCAAAGGTTGGTGACGACCTTGGAAGACGCCACACTTTTAACACCGCGATTGCTTCTGTGATGGAATTAATGAACACTCTCACAAAAGTTCACGATTCTGACGCAACTTCCCATAGTCTGATACAAGAAGCATTAGAGAATATCGTGTTACTGCTCTCCCCGATTGTTCCCCATATCTGCCATGCGTTGTGGCGAGAACTCAAGCCAGGAACTGAGCTTCTCGACCAACCGTGGCCAAAAGTAGATAACGCAGCATTAGTACAAGACGAAATTGAAATGGTAGTACAGGTCAATGGTAGACTTCGAGGCCAGATACGCGTTGCCAAAAATGCAGAATGTGCAACTATTGAACGTATCGCATTGGATAACAATCAGGTACAAAAATATGTTGCCGGGTATGAGGTGAAGAAAGTGGTGGTGGTTCCAGGACGATTAGTAAATATTGTGATATAAAAAAACTGAGTCTGAGCTTTAGGATAAACCATGAAAAAAATGTTGCTTGTTGCGCTCTGCTCTTTACTCGTAGCCTGTGGTTTTCAACTGCGTGGAACAGCTTCACTCCCTTTTGAAAAGATATATGTCTCTGCCCCGGAAGGGCATCCCATCGGTGCAGAGCTTAGACGCGCCATCCAAAGTGGTAGCAACACACTAGTTTTGGATAATTCGCAGGACACTGAAGCCACATTGCAAATCATTAGTGCAGTGAATTCAAAGAATCTCTTGTCAGTTTCTGGAAGCGGTAGAGTACGTGAGTTTCAATTGCATTATCAGACTTCATTTCGCCTTACTGACGAAAAGGGACGAAAACTTATACCTACCAGTAAGATCACCGTGACCCGCGTTATCCCCTTTTCAGATTCGCTAGTTCTAGCAAAACAATCAGAGGAGAGGATGCTTGTCAGGGAAATGCGTAGCGATTCTATCCAGCAAATCATACGATGGTTGGAAAAAGTGCAACTTCAATAATATCTTGTTTAACATAAAATAACCTAACCCTAGACTCGCTGTGCAGCTTAAAGATAAGATCGGAAAAATTTTACGGTAAATGCCTATCTAGCCATGCGCATCCACCCAACCCAACTTTCCCAGCATCTCCAAAAGCAACTCTTACCACTTTATACTGTGTACGGGGAAGAATCATTACTGGCCATCGAAGCTGCTGACATGATTCGTTCTAAGGCACACCAAACTGGTTATGTCGAGCGCGAAATTTTTACAATAGATAATCAATTCAACAGATCGGACCTTCGGCTGAGCAGTAACAGTTTGTCGCTGTTTGGCGAGCGACGAGTGATGGATCTCCGTATTCCTTCTGGCAAGCCTGGAAAAGAAGGTGGTATGGCTATCGAGGAATATTGTCGTTCGCTTCCGTCAGATACTGTCACGCTCGTTACCCTGCCTAAAATCGATAAACAAGGGCAGGCGACGAAGTGGTTCAAGGCACTTGAAAATATCGGGCCTATGATCTCAGTTTCTTTGGTGGAGCGTAACCAGCTCCCAGATTGGATTGGTCGGCGCCTAAGTATGCAGGATCAGAGAACCGACTCTAGTACTTTGCAATTTTTTGCTGAGAAAGTAGAAGGAAATCTGCTCGCAGCTGACCAAGAAATTAAGAAACTCGCGCTACTCTATCCACCAGGAATGTTGTCGTTTACTCAGGTAAAAGACACAGTGCTGGAAGTAGCACGATATGATGTTCTTAAATTGTCGGATGCGATGGCTACAGGTGATATCACTCGCTACATTCTCGTACTAAAAGGATTACAAGGCGAGGGCACAACCGCTCCATTTATTCTGACAATACTAGCAGCACAGATTCGCTCATTGATCATTCTTCGCAAAGGGCTGGATTCTGACAGACCACTCACACAATTGATGAACGAAGCTAAAATATGGGGGAACCGTCAGAAAGTAATGGAAAGCGCCGCCAGACGAATCGGCCTTAAACTACTGGTACATGCATTATTACATACCGCAAAAATTGATAAAATCATTAAGGGTGTCGCAACAGGGGACACCTGGGTCGAATTTTTACAACTGGGATTACGCTTTTCGCTCAACAAGCGCTAGCTAAATACATTAAATACCTCAACATATAAAATGAATAGGGTGTTTTCATATTGTATTGCATGTTGCTGCAAATAAGTAGATATGCTCCCCATTCACCTTACGCGAAATCAATCAGGTCGTTTTTATACATATTTTACTTATGTTTTTATTGTAGCTCCTTCGTCCATTAGCTTTGGCTTACTACACCATAGCAATAACGTGAGTTAGCTTGACTTGCTAGCTGTATCAACAGCAGCATATCGGCGTTAAAATAAACTATCTGTAGATTTACTAGAAAACTTGGAACTGTGATATGGATACTGTAGAAATTAAACCTTACATGCAGGCAGTTGGTCGTGAAGCTCGTGCTGCATCTCATGTGATGGCAAAAATTGAAACCGCCTCCAAAAACCAAGCACTTACTGCAATAGCTGCGGCTATCAGACGAAACGAAAAGAAATTATTGGCTGCTAACAACACTGATTTGGTTGCAGCAGAGATCCAGGGATTCGATTCGGTCTTGATAGACCGCTTGAAACTTACCTCCAAAGGCGTTGCCAGCATGGTAGAAGGATTGTTGCAAATCGCATCACTTGCTGACCCCATTGGGGAAATCAGTGATCTAAATTACCGCCCCTCTGGAATCCAAGTTGGAAAAATGCGAGTGCCGTTAGGAGTAGTTGGTATTGTTTACGAAGCGCGTCCTAATGTTACAGCCGACGCTGCCGGGTTATGTATCAAGGCAGGTAATGCAGTGATATTGCGTGGTGGTTCGGAAGCATTCAATTGCAATCAGGCTATCGCCAAATGTGTAAAAGAAGGCTTGAAGATCGCTTGTCTACCGGAAACAGCAGTACAAGTGATTCAGACTATTGACCGCGCAGCTGTGGGTGAGCTTATTACTATGAAAGAGTTCGTCGATGTAATCATCCCACGAGGGGGCAAGGAACTGATCAAACGCATATCCGATGAAGCATGTATCCCGATCATCAAACATCTTCATGGTGTTTGCCATGTATATATAGACGAGGGAGCTAATCTGGATAAATCTATCCGTATAGCTGACAACGCCAAAACTCAACGCTACGGAACCTGTAATACCATGGAAACCTTGTTGGTACACGAGAAGATTGCACGGGAAATACTGCCGCCCCTGTGTAAAATTTATCTCGACAAAGGCGTAGAATTGAGGGGAGACAAGGCCTCCTGCACTATTGTAAAGAAAATGAAGGAAGCAACAGAAGAAGATTGGCGAACCGAGTATCTCGCACCAATTTTAAGTGTGCGAGTGGTAAATAGTTTCGATCAAGCCCTCGAACACATCACTATATACGGCTCGCATCATACCGATTCTATCGTTACTGAGGATTACTCTCGCGCCCGCCGTTTCCTACGAGAAGTAGATTCTAGCTCGGTGATGGTAAACACTTCCACCCGATTTGCCGATGGCTTCGAGTACGGCCTGGGTGCTGAAATCGGTATCTCTACCGACAAAATCCATGCTCGTGGTCCAGTGGGGCTAGAAGGGTTGACCAGCCAAAAATTTATTGTGTTGGGCGATGGCCAGATTCGGCAATAAATCACCCTGGTGTCATTCAGAAAAAATTCTCACATAGAGTACCTCGAGAAAATTAACGTTATAAGCAGGCTTATTTTCTAATTTTTGGCACGACCTATGAATGTTGGCATGATGTATGGTCTGATATATAAGAAAACGCTAATAAGCAACAAAATTTTGTTTTAAAGAGATGCCCATGACTCAACTTATCGAAATCAAAATCCCTGATGTTGGCGATTTCAAAGACATTCCAGTTATCGAGCTTCTGGTACAACCAGGTGTTACTGTGGAAAAGGAAACTCCACTCATCACACTAGAATCTGATAAAACGACAATGGAGATTCCCGCACCTTATGCCGGCGTAGTAAAGGAAATTAAGGTCAAAATCGGCGACAAAGTTTCAGAAGGATCGCTAATACTCACATTGGAAACAGCGCCCGAGTCGGATACTCCCCAGCCCTCTTCCAGAAAAGACATTGAAACAAAATATGTACCACCCACTGCAGCCAATTCAACCTCGACCTCCATTTGTTCTATCCCTTTTCCACACGGTAACATTCATGCTGATGTGGTCGTGCTAGGCGCAGGACCAGGCGGCTACACCGCGGCATTCCGTGTTGCTGATCTTGGTAAGAGCGTAGTATTGATCGAACGTTATCCGGTACTTGGAGGAGTATGTCTCAATGTCGGCTGCATTCCTTCCAAAGCACTGCTGCATGTGGCAAAAGTTGTCACCGAGATGGAAGAAACTAAACATCTAGGTGTCACTTTCGGTACACCCAGGATCGAAATAGACAAGTTGCGAAGATGGAAGGAGTCGATCATCGGAAAACTCACCAAAGGATTGACGGGACTAGCAAGACAACGCAAAGTAGAAGTATTGCAAGGCACGGGAAAATTCACCACGCCCAATATGATTCTAGTAAAAACTCCCAATGAAGAGAAAACTGTTTCATTCGACTACTGCATAGTTGCTGCAGGATCGAGTGTGACACGTATTCCCGATATTCCCCAAAATGATCCTCGCATTATGGATTCTACAGGTGCGCTAAAACTGGAGGATATCCCCAAACGTATGTTGATCATTGGTGGTGGTATCATCGGTCTAGAAATGGCGACGGTTTATGATGCGCTTGGTTGTAAAATAAGCGTAGTAGAATTGATGGATCAATTGATTCCTGGTGCTGATGCAGATCTCATCAAACCGCTGCACAGACGTATGCAGAAACGTTACGAAGCAATTTATCTCAAAACCAAAGTTACTAAAATCAAAGCACAAGAAAACGGATTGAAAGTCACCTTCGAGGGGGAAAATTCTCCCAAGACACAAATTTACGACCGTATTCTAGTGGCGGTAGGACGTCGTCCCAATGGACATGACATCGACGCAGAAAATGCCGGCATCAATGTTACTAATGACGGTTTCATTCCGGTGGACAAACAACTACGCACCAATGTGCCACATATTTTTGGTATTGGCGATATTGTGGGCGAACCCATGCTTGCTCACAAGGCTACGTATGAGGGCAAGCTTGCCGCAGAAATCATCACTGGACAAAAAGCTGCTTTTGATGCCCGCACTATTCCTTCTGTAGCGTACACAGACCCAGAAATTGCCTGGATGGGTTTAACCGAAACCGAAGCAAAAAAACAAGGTATTGAATATGAAAAAACTAGTTTCTCCTGGGCAACCAGTGGTCGCGCAATTTCAATGGGACGCGATGAGGGTATGACCAAATTACTGCTCGATAGAAACACCCATCGCTTGCTCGGTGCAGGTATAGTTGGCGTTAATGCAGGAGAACTGATCTCTGAAACTGTTATGGCACTGGAAATGGGTGCAGATATGGACGACATCAGCCTCACTATCCATCCGCACCCAACGTTATCAGAAACAATTTTCCTCGCTGCTGAAATAGCAGAGGGATCAATAACCGATCTTTATTTGCCAAAGAAGTAATCTAGCTCTACTGGATTTTATTAAAAATTACTTTTTGGTATTTAACACTAGAAACTATGCTATTTTCCGTGATGTTGCAAACTTTATTATGTCGTTAGAACTCTGTAAGTTTGCCAATTAATCCCCAGCAGAAAAAATCATGCTTCTCTCTTTAATTGACGACCTTTATCGCCACTACTAAACCCAACAAGAGGCTGCTGAATATCTTTACCGAAAGCGATGACTTTGAAAAGTTCGCCCATTTCGGTGGGGCTTACTAATTTCTGTAATTGATTAGCCAAGGGTAAATAGTTATCTGTATTTTCTGCCGGTATTCGTGCAAGAATTTCGGTGATGCCACAGTTGATGAGGAAATGTGCCTGGGAAGTATATCCCAACAACTCTAGCCCCGCACCTGTCGCCGCCTCGGTAACTGCACTAAAATCTACATGACTAGTGATGTCCTGCAGACCTGGAAAATAAAAAGGATCGTCATGGGTACGGTGACGATAATGGCACATCAGAGTTCCACGATTTCGCTGGGAGTGATAGTACTCTTTGTGCGTGAAACCGTAATCGATCAACACTATTGCGCCCTGTTGTAAAATGGCTGCGAGACTTCGCATAAATCCACGTGTCAAGAGACTGATTTCACTAATATAAGTCCTAATTTTATTGCCATCAGAATTAATCTGAGAACTTAGCTCACGTGCAATCTTGACAAGCTCCTTGTTAATCAGCAAGCGGTCGCTCCACTCGAATGCACCACCATTCCACGCCACACCACGCTCGAACAAACTGGTACCACGCCATACAACCAAATGTACTGGCATAGCGTCTAGCACTTCATTTGCAAGTATCAGGCCTTTGAATTTAGCAGGCATATGTTCCAACCAGTCAACCCGAGACAAAAGCTGTGGTGCAAACTTTTCGAATAATTCTTTCTGCCGCTTTTGCAATCCTCCACTCACATCAAGAATAAAATAATGTTTTGGTAAACTTTCAAGTCTCTCCAGCTCAAGTAATAAATCAAGCGCAAGTTTACCGGTGCCAGCCCCGAATTCTAAAATCCCACTGCTATCCTCCCCTATGCATTCAATTACCTGCGCCACTTGCTGAGCCACAGCTCTACCAAATAACGGTGAAATTTCTGGTGCAGTAACAAAATCTCCGGCGCCGCCAAACTTAGTTGTGCCGCCACAGTAATAGCCCATACCAGGTGCATATATTGCCAACTCCATATAACGTGTAAATGGAATCCACCCTCCCGAAGCAGTAATCTCGGCACAGATCATCTCCTGCACAGCACAACTATGCTGGAAAGCGGGCCCAGTAGGTATAGGTAGTGACAACATCGGCGAGAGAGTTTCTTTATGGTAAATTATCGAAACCTAGTGGCTCTAAATTAACGATTGTAGAGGGTGCCTTTAAAAACTCAAGATTCAAAATAGAACTAAGCGTATATAACTACGTATTATGACGTGACAGAATGATAGATTAATACGCAAAATTCTGATAGCCAATTTCAATTGCTAGAAATACCCTAGAGGAGATTGTGATGCAAGGTAAGGTAATACTAGTTACTGGTGGCACCAAGCGCTTGGGTGAGGCTATCTGCCGCAAACTACATACTGTGGGCATGAATCTGATGGTGCATTATCGATCCTCAGAAGGGGAAGCACGAATGTTGCAAACTGAACTCAATCAGGCACGTCCTGGCTCAGTGGCATTAGTGCAGGCTGACTTGCTCGATATCACTCAACTACCAAATCTAATAGACGAAACTATAAAACATTTTGGTAAAATGGATTCACTTGTCAATAATGCCTCCAGCTTCTACCCCTCTCCGATGGGAGAGATAACAGAAAAATCATGGGACGAGCTCATTGGCAGCAATTGCAAGGCACCTCTCTTTTTGTCTCAAGCAGCAGTGCCGCATCTTAAGAAACAGCATGGCTGTATTGTTAACATTGTCGATATTCACGCTAAATGGCCGCTAAAAAAGTACGTGATATATAGTTCTGCAAAAGGTGGGCTGGCTACACTTACTAGATCTCTGGCGCTAGAACTTGCACCAGAGATCCGAGTAAACGGTGTTTCTCCAGGCTCTATTCTGTGGCCAGAGAATGGTGAATGGTCAGACGAATTAGCTCGCAAACATATCATTGGAAAGACGCTCCTTAAACGAATAGGCGAGCCGGATGATATTGCTAAAACAGTACTTTTTTTGATTTCAGATGCGCCTTATATAACTGGCCAAATCATAGTAGTAGATGGTGGACGCAGCATAAATTTATAGAGAACCAGGCATTGAATGCGCTTGCCCATAATGGGTTTCCCATTCTCTACACCCCAGAAACAACAAATTTTTGATTTTGCATAAAGTGATCTGATCCAGACCAGCTAGTGAATATAGGATAAAATGAACTCTTAATTACCATGCAACTTTCACTATGAAAAAATCTCACCTCCCTCACCGCACAAAATTTCCACGTGCTGTACAGGAACTTACCCGTCTAGCTGCAGGACTTGCAGCTTCTGGTAGTCACATAGAAGATACCTTTTGGGAAAATCAACTGGAGGTAAAAATAAACACACAGTTACGTACGGGGAATGATCAAAACCTAGAGGCGGCATTGGAGTTACTTTATGATACCGACCAAGCTGGTTACGGAGAATTCATCTATGCCATTGAGGCTGCGATTGAGTGTGGCACGTTGATACATGAAGACCGCACCTATGATGTACTAATGTTTGCTGCACCAGTTCTAACCTGGTCACGTTTTTCGATTCCTTCCGGCCCGATACCTATAGCAATTTTAAATAATCTTCGCGAGCAGTTCCAGACACATGTGTTGTTAAAAAACGTTCAGTTTTCGCTGGCAGACTACCTCTTCAGTCCTGACCAACTACCACGCGGTTATCGCCTCACATATGAACTAGCCGGTAAGTTATGGGCTGCTGCTGCAGGTGGACAGGACTTACACATGAACCCACGCCAATTTGCTGAAACAGGACGCTTTCTATCAGATACCCGTTATCTTCTCGGTGCGATTGCAGTACCACAGGGAGAACCTATGTTTCGCTGGCAGGAAACTAACGGAACAGGCCGAGTAAATAATGGAATTTCTAGTGTGAAGTCTTCGAAGCAGGAGATATCCCTTTCATGGAAAACTCAGTGTGGCGAAGCGCTACGCTCACTATTTCAGGGTTGTGCGTTAGAGCTGTTGTTGCCAGATGGATTCTTTTCTGCATGGCGTATGGCAGATCGCCTTGCCCGTCCCTATTCCATGCATGCCACCGTTGATTTTTTGCAATCAACCTTAAATATTCCTACAAGTGGCCTTCGTGCAGTGGTCGCGCCATTTCATGACCAGTTGCTAGAAGAATATCGTGTAAGTTTCACCCCACTGGATCGTAATGATGTGCTCTACGGTATTGTCTGGGCACTGGTTGGTGAGGAAGATGAAAACAGTGACACTGTTACACAAATAGAAACTACGCTGCAAGAATGCAATATAGCCAACATAACACTTCTAGATAATCACTTTCCCTTAGAGTATTGTGAGGAGTGTGGTGCGCCTTTGTTCCCAAATCCAGAAGGCGAAATTGTTCATGCCGAGTTTCCTGAAGAAGGAGAAAAGATTCTAGTACATTTACACTGACACAAAACTGATCTTGTAAAAAAATAAGAGCCATTTCTAAATTTGATATCGCATATTATATGAATAAAAAAGATTTACAAGTCTAAGTCTGGTTGAGTAGCATAGAATATACTGTAGCGATTTTATCTACGTACTGCATTAATTCTATTTAATCTTCATTAGATTAATGAGATTGTTACAATACGAAAATATCTTGCTAGTAAATACATATTTATCCAATCCTTTTAAACCGTTTGAGCCACATGTACCCAGAAATTTTATAGATTTTTCCAAACTTAGCCACCATAATCGCTTTGCTCAACCAATGACAAACTTTACCACTCTATATTTATGAAATTTCTTTTTGATCTGTTCCCGGTCATCCTATTTTTTGTCGCGTTCAAGCTTTATGGAATTTATGCTGCAACTGCTGTAGCCATTGCTGCTACTTTTGTTCAAATTATCTGGACTTGGTTTCGTCACCGTAGGGTTGAAAATATGCAGTGGGTAGGTCTAACGATCATTGTCATTTTCGGTAGCGCAACACTGTTACTACAAGACGAGACTTTTATCAAATGGAAACCAACCGTATTATATTGGGTGTTCACTAGTGCGCTACTCGTTTCGCATTCAGTATTTAAGAAAAATCTGATTCGTACCATGCTGGAAAAGAATATCTCGCTGCCAGAAGGTATATGGAACAACCTTAATCTCAGTTGGGCAACATTCTTTGCCTTAATGGGCGTAGTTAATCTCTATGTGGCTTTTAACTACTCCACTGATACCTGGGTAAATTTCAAACTATTTGGGGCAACGGGATTAATGCTGATATTTGTAGTATTACAGGGGCTTATGCTGGGAAAATTTATAACGGAGAATGAGGACAGTAACACGTGATGCTTTACGTGATAAATGGCGAAGATACTCCAGATAGTCTAGAAAAACGTATGGCGTCTCGTTCTGCTCATCTGGAACGCGTTAAAGTTTTACAAGAGGAAGGGCGCCTTATCCTGGCTGGTCCATACCCTGCGATTGATAGTTTTGATCCTGGCCCAGCTGGATTCTCTGGCAGCCTGATCGTAGCGGAATTTGCGTCGCTGGAGGCAGCGTGCACTTGGGCTAGGGCTGATCCATATACTACTTCTGGCGTGTATGCGAAGCTCGCGATTAAGCCATTTAAGAAAGTTTTGCCAATATGAGCACAATCAAATTAATCAAGCAAAAACTTGCCGCTCTTAATCCAGAGAAAATTGAAATATTGGATGAAAGCGCCAAACATGAAGGTCACGAGGGGGCTAAGAACGGTGGGGGCCATTTCTCTCTTACCATTGTATCGTGCAATTTTTTAGAAAAATCGACCATGGCCCGACATAGGATGATATATGCCGCTCTGGGAAAAATGATGGACAAGGATATTCACGCACTAAGTATAAAGGCGTATACTCCCGAAGAAATTTAGTTTGATTCAACTAACTGAGAGGAAAACCTAATGCACCTAATGAAATTTTTACAACTAATAGTACTCTGTATTTCTGGTCTATTAGCCGTTACCACGACTCATGCAGCGCCTATGGCCAAAGTAAATGGGGTTGCCATTCCAAACGCGCGTCTCGAGTTAGTGATGAAGGGACTCACTGCTCAGGGTCAAAAAGATACTCCGGAAGCAAGGAAGGTTGTACGCGATGACCTTATAAAGCAGGAAATACTCTCTCAGGAAGCCGTAAGAAAGAAACTCGATAAAACTCCAGATGTTCAAACTCAGATGCAGATTACCCGTCAGACTGTCTTGATCAGAGCACTTCAATCTGATTTTATAGCGAGCCATAAGCCATCCGAAAAAGAACTGCGTAAAGAATATGAGGCGGTGAGCGCAGCTTCGATGGGTGATCAGGAATACAACCCACGTCACATTCTAGTCAGTACCGAGGCAGAAGCAAAAGACGTTATTGCAAGTATCAAGAAGGGCGCTAAATTTGAACAGCTCGCTAAAGATAAATCTACCGATGATGGATCCAAGAACAAGGGTGGCGAACTTGGCTGGTCCTCTGCCAGGAGCTATGCACAACCCTTTGCCGAAGCCTTGGTCAAATTGAAGAAAGGTGAAATAACCCAAAAACCTGTAAAAACTTCCTTCGGTTGGCACGTAATTCGAAATGATGGTATGCGTCCCCTCAAAATACCACCTTATGAGGAAGTTAAACCAAAGGTTGTACAGCGTGTGCTGCAGCGTCAATTTGCAGCTTATCTCGAAGAACTACGTAGTAAAGCTAAGATCGAATAGTCGCAACATTTGGGAATTTTGAAGCTAAAGAGGGCGGTCATTTGACCGCCCTCTTTCAAATCATATTTCACTTACGTCTCTATCCGTATTCTTGGTGCCAGCGAACATAATAACTCATAGCTGATCGTACTAGCTGACTGTGCTACTTCGTCTATGGGCATTCCTTTCCCCCAAAGTGTTACTGGACTCCCCACATCTGCACTCTCAATCCCACTCAAATCAACATGCAGCATATCCATAGACACACGCCCAAGAATACGGGTGCGCCTACCGTTTACTAATACTGGTGTACCAATGGACGCATGTCGCGGGTACCCGTCAGCATAACCCCCAGCAACAATACCCACACGCATGGGCCGATCCGCATGAAAAATGTGTCCATAACCAATCCCATCTCCCGAACGAAGATTCTGTACCGCGATGATTCTGCTAGATACTGTCATGGCTGGACATAAATCCAGTTCGCTAGCAGTTGTATCAGAAAATGGTGATGCGCCATAGAGCATGATGCCGGGACGCACCCAGTCAGCATGTGTTTCAGGGTAGCGTAAAATTGCTGCAGAGTTGGCTAATGAGCGTGACAAATTACATCCTGCGGTAGCAGCATTAAAACATTGTAGTTGCCTTGCTACCTCCCTCCCCCCGTTAGGTTCATCAGCGCAAGCAAAATGTGTCATCAATGTAATTTGACCAACGGCAGGATTGGACTTCAGTGACTCTAGTGCAGCAGGAAATTGCTCAGGAGTAAATCCTAAACGGTTCATACCAGTGTTGAGCTTCAGAAATACATCCAACCCTCCAGCTCGTCTATAAACAGGTAACATCTCCAACTGCTCACTGTGATGAATTACAGTACCAAATTGGTAGCGCTCGAACAACGCCAATTCCGATATAGAGAAAAAACCCTCAATTAATAAGATAGGCTGGCGATAACCGGCTTCTCGTAGACGAATTGCAGCGTCTAATTCCAACATCGCAAAACCATCTGCGCTCTTAAACGCTTCGGCGGCACGCAGCAATCCGTGGCCGTAGGCGTCAGCTTTGATTACCACCATCACTCTTGAGCGGGGGGTATGGCGACGAACTACGGAAAGATTGTGTTCAAGCGCAGTTAAATCAATCAGGGCATGGATGGGGCGCGACATTTGTTCAGTGTTTTGAAAAATTCACCACTTATCCTTTCAACATACAAGTAAAATTCATACTGTAGCATTCTTCAGTGCCTAACAACAATTCGGGAGAAGAGTTTTTGAAACGTGGTTTCTACACCATTATGGCGGCACAGTTCTTTTCGTCGCTGGCAGATAATGCACTATTGGTTGTTGCTATCGCACTACTGATAGATCTCCATGCCCCTGCATATCTCACTCCCATGCTCAAATTTGTTTTTGTATTGTTCTATGTAATTCTTGCTCCTTTTGTCGGTGCATTTGCTGACTCCATGGCAAAGGGAAGGGTAATGTTTATCAGTAATGCCATCAAGATCACGGGTTGCGGTTTACTTTTTCTGGCCTCGCATCAGTATCTCGCTCTCGCTGCATATGCTTTTGTGGGACTAGGTGCTGCCGCATACTCTCCGGCCAAATATGGCATACTCACTGAGCTACTGCCACCGGAGAAACTAGTAATTGCCAATGGCTGGATTGAGGGATTGACCGTGGCCTCCATTATCCTTGGCACCGTATTGGGTGGTGTATTAATTACCCCATCGGTTTCCGCTACATTTCTGGCGTTTGACTTTCCCTTCATTGATACCGGCGTGGATACTGCTCCAGAAGCGTCTATTCTCCTCATTGCTGTATTCTATGGCATTGCTGCTACCTTCAATCTATACATTCCAAACACTGGAGTTGATCACCGCATTCTCAATAAAAACCCAATCTTCCTAATACATGAGTTTAGGCATTGCTTCCAGTTACTATGGACTGACAAGTTAGGGCAGATTTCGCTTGCTGTAACAACATTGTTCTGGGGAGCAGGTGCAACGCTGCAGTTTATCGTGCTGAAATGGGCCGAAGTAGCCCTCGGCTATCCGCTAAATAAAGCAGCGCAACTACAAGGCATAGTTGCCGTAGGTATAGCGATAGGTGCTGTGATGGCTGCACGGCTAGTATCCTTGAGGCAATCAGTCAGAGTGATCCCCCTTGGTATCGCTATGGGTATCGTAGTAATGGCTATGATAATAGTGCAAAACCTATGGATCGCAATCATTTTACTTATGCTGATTGGCGGACTGGCTGGATTTTTCGTGGTACCGATGAATGCACTACTGCAACATCGTGGACATATCCTGATGGGTGCAGGCCATTCTATCGCGGTACAAAACTTTAATGAAAACTTGAGCATACTTGTCATGTTGACGATATATGCTTTGTTGGTAAGTTTTGAAGTGCACGTTTACTCTGTCATAATCATCTTTGGTCTATTCGTGGCAGTAACCATGACTCTGATACGCCGGTGGCACTTGCTAAACCAAAGCAAGGAAGATTCTCTACATCTAATAGGCGCTCATAAAAAGCTTTGATAATAGCTATTTATAATCAGAAAACTACCAGAAAAATGATTCTACAAAATTGTCTGCATGGTTTTTCTTGCAAAACATAAATCTTCCCATACCTTTGCCTTGTCAATCTGTATACGTAACAGATAGGCTGGATGATATGTGACAATTAAAGGAATACCCGAATATTCGTGCAACTTACCACGCAAGCTAGCAATGGTAGCGCCAGTATTCAAAAGGTTTTGTGCTGCAACTTTTCCCAGTGCAATAATAAGTTTTGGCTTAATCAATTCAATTTGCCTTGTAAGATAGGGCTCACATTGTTGCGCTTCACTAGGGCCTGGATTTCTGTTACCAGGAGGACGACATTTGACAACATTGGTAATATAAATATTCTTACCACGCTTCAGATTAATTGCTTCAAGCATATTATCCAGTAATTTCCCAGCCAGTCCAACGAAAGGCTCACCCTTAGTATCCTCTTCTACACCTGGCGCCTCCCCTACACATAACCAATCGGCATTCTCATCACCTACGCCAAATACCGTCTTGTTGCGGGCCTGACACAATGAACAAGCGCCACATCTAGCTACGCTTATCTTGAGCTGAGCCCAGTTCGAGTGCAAAATTTGCAACCGCCTATCATTCATTGCAGCAACAGGTGGGCTAGGTACCTGTGACAAATTACTGATCTGAAAATTCTTTCTAGTGCGCCACAACGGAATCAATCCCAATTCCTTGAAAATTTCTTCGCGTCTAGCACTCATAGTGTCAACTCCATAACAATAGCATCCTCACACCCACCCATCGCAGGATAATAACCTGAACGAGTTGCAATCCGTGTAAAACCTATCCTCTCATACAATCTGGCAGCACCAAGATTGGATTTGCGCACCTCTAGAAATACAGATCGTGCGTGATTTTCCTTAGCAAGACAGATAAAGTGCTGCAACAATTTCTCTCCCCACCCTTCTTGTTGCCATCCTGCTGTAACACTAAGCGTAAGTAAATGAGCCTCATCTAGACCAATTGTCATCACTCCGTAACCAAAAATATGGCCACCTAACTCTAATACATAGCAATGGTATCTGGAACTTATCGAATCTCCAAAATTACCCCGTGTCCAGGGAAAAAGAAAAACTTCCTTTTCAATGACTATAACTTCATCTAAATCTGTCACAAGCATTTGCCTGATTTCTGGCATTTCTTTTAATTGGGCGCTCATCTTTCACTTTCCTTTAAAGCTACTTTGTTGCGGACATAAATTGGAGCCACATCAACCGGTTCAACTGCAAGCCCCTTCGCAAAACCTTGTTTAGCCAATTGTGCTATCTCCCGCGCGTGGGGTTTAAGACCACTTTCAATATGAGTAATGCAACTACCGTAATGACTACGCAAGTCTTCGCCATATATACCAAAACCACTGCCACAACCAATCCAATTATCTCCTGATACTAACGGCGCACGACGTGGCAAACAAAGAGTTGGCTTGCTAACCGGCAGCCAATCGTCCGCAGATTTAACATAAGCAGCATGATAAATCTCGCCCATGCGGGCATCGATCGCTGTAATCACGCTATTTTTGCTAGCTTGCAATGCCAATGCTTCCAATGTAGAGATACCTATTACTGGTAGATTTGAGCCGAAAGCCAGTCCCTGCGCTACCCCACAAGCTATACGCAATCCTGTAAATGATCCGGGGCCAGCACCGAAAGCGATACCATCCAATTGCACCAGCGTCAATCCAGCCTGCGCTAGTAATTCTTGCAACATTGGTAGGAGAAGTTCGGAATGCCGCTGTCCCGCAAAAACACTTCGGCTAAGAATTTCCCCATCCATCCAAAGTGCAATCGAACAGTATTCGGAGGAGGTATCGAAAGCAAGAATTTTCAAGTTATTAAGTCTATTGAATTTAGAATTTAAGTAAATTCAATGATATCCATTTCTCAGTGAATATTTGTGAAAAATTTACTGTCTACTTGATTGTAGCAGTGATATGCTGATAACAAGGGAGTTTTCTCTGCCCATATCACCGCACAATAATTTCATGGAGAGCAACTATGAGTATTACGTGGATTCTTGTCGCAAACGCAAGTGCAGCACATCTTTATGCCAACTATGGGCCAAAAAAAGGGCTTCAGAAACTCAAGGAATTTAAGCACAATGCTAGTAGAGGGAAGGCTCTAGAATTGGTTTCAGACCGTCCTGGAAACTACAAAGGCCATGGTAACAGCCACAGCTCCTTCACGCCTGCTACTGATCCAAAACAAAACGAAGCTCAGCACTTTGCCCTAGAGCTTGCTAAAGAACTTGATCATGGACGCACTGCTAATTGTTACCAACGTCTAATCCTCGTTGCTTCTGCGCCCTTCATAGGGCTCATTAACAGCAACTTGGATAATCATGTGCGGGTTATGGTAAGCGACAGCTTCGAAAAGGATTACACCAAGGCCAGCAAAAAACAACTGACCAAACATTTAGAAAACTGTATTTATCTTTGAGATTCCAAGGACCAGCGTCCGATAGGAGTATAAACCGATCTATCACTAGCTTGTTCCGATTTCACCAATATATACTCATTTACAGGCCAGACAATAGGCTCCACCAAATGTATCAATGACTTAGGTAAAACATGGCGCTGAACCTTTCTAACCAGCGTTATATGTGGCGTAAAAGTTCTGTGATCGAACGAAAAACCATAGGCAGACAAAGTGTTCTTCAAAGAACCCACTAAATCAAAAAGTTCCAGCGGAGTCTCACCTGTTTCTGCGTAGACTAAACGGTTAAGCTTCCAGTAGCGAATTCCTTCAACAATAAAATTAAAAACCTGCCCTCTTACAGTATTAGCTGCTAAACATAGCGTATGCAGCTGACTAGTTTCCATTTCTCCCAGAAAAATCAGTGTGAGATGAATGCTCTCTGCTCTGGTTCTCCGTCCACCGCAGACTAATTCCAGCTTCTCTGATAAATCGCATAGTTGTCTCCACACTGCCTCTTTCGGCCATATTGCAAAGAAAACACGGATAGGCTCTCCCGATGTCCGTATTTGTTTCAGCTGTCCACTTTCTCTGTACTGATGATCATGCATACTGCCTCCGCCTTGATACCCTCACCCCGGCCTATTGGACCAAGATGCTCAGCGGTCTTAGCTTTAATGTTGATATCCTTAGTCTCAACCCCAAGATCATTTGCAATGTTAGTAATCATGGCTGGAATGTGCGGTGACATTTTAGGTGCCTGAGCGATAATCGTCGCATCAACATTGATCAGCTTGTAGTTATTTTCTCCCAGTAAATGGCAGACTTCCCGCAGTAAAACTCGACTGTCAATATTCTTGTAGCTCGGATTAGCATCTGAGAAATGCCTGCCAATATCTCCCAGCGCAGCCGCACCTAATAATGCGTCACAAACTGCATGCAACAACACATCGGCATCGGAATGCCCAAGCAAACCCTTCTCATAAGGAATCGTTATACCACCAATGATAAGCTTACGTCCTTCGACCAATTGGTGCACATCAGAACCTTGCCCAATTCTAATCATACTCACCATACCCCTCTAGTTGCGCTCGTAGTATCAGCTCCGCTAAAATCATGTCCTGTGGGTAAGTGATTTTTAAATTACGTGCATCGCTAAGCACCAATTTAGGATGTAAACCTAATTCCTCGACTGCGCTAGCGTCGTCAGTCATGGCTATGCTGCTAGGCCTACTCAAAGCATCCACTAGCAGCTTGTAGCGAAACATTTGCGGCGTTTGTGCCTGCCACAAACCTTTCCTGGATTCGGTGTGCTCAACCCTATTACTAACATCACTTCGTTTTAGTGTATCTGCCAAGGGAACCGCCAACAACCCGCCCACTGCATCGTCAGCAAGTTCATTCATTAACTTATTTAGTAACGCTTCACTCAAACAAGGCCGTGCTGCATCATGCACTAGCACCCAATCACTATCAACGATGGACGATGCATCGGGTGCTGCTTTGAGACCATTGAGTATGCTCATGGAACGAGTTACACCACCATAATTAAACACAACTAGCTTACCAGAAAATTCCGACCAGTCATGCCTTAACCACTCGCTATCGTCAGGCGCAAGAACTACAAAAACACTAACGATTCCTGGAGAACGACAAAGTGTGCGCAAGGCGTGATAAATCATTGGCCTACCAGCTAGCGGCAAATATTGTTTGGGCAGTTTGTTCTCCATGCGCGAACCGGAACCCGCAGCTGGAATTAATGCAAAAAATTTTGACATCTTGTAATTGTAACGAAAAAATAGATCTTCTTCCTGATAAGTCATTGAAGCTATCTTTTTCAAATCTTAGAATCCAAAATAATAGAGGCAGATGCAGCCTATTCGGCTTACTGTATAATTTAATGTTTTCGTATTTTTGGATAAAGCACATATGGAAACAGAACAAATCAACGCCATTGCCAACCAACTCGCCAATCTCAATAGTCGAGCGACAGAGTTGCGGGGGTATCTTTGACTTTGACGCCAAGCAAACGCGTCTGAAGGAACTCTCCCAGCTAGCAGAGGATCCCGCAATATGGGGTGACAGTAAACGCGCTCAGGAATGGGGGCGCGAGAAGAAAATGCTGGAATCTATAATCTTTACTCTAGAGGCAATTGGACAGCAATTGCAAGATGCTAGTGATCTATTCCAAATGGCAAGAGAAGAAGATGACAATACAATGCTAGAAAGCATCTGCAGCGATGTGAATAAACTGGAAATGACCATGGCAGACATGGAGTTTTGCCGTATGTTCTCCAATCCGATGGATCCCAATAACTGCTTCTTAGAAATTCAATCTGGTTCTGGCGGCACAGAAGCACAGGACTGGGCAGCAATGCTAGAACGAATGTATCTGCGCTATTGCGAACGACGTGGTTATAAGGTGGAAATACTCGAGGAATCTTCTGGTGAAGTCGCGGGTATCAAGAGCGCTTCTCTCAAAATATCTGGCGATTACGCCTATGGTTATCTGCGCACCGAAAGTGGCATTCACCGGTTAGTGCGCAAATCCCCATTTGACTCTGGCAATCGCCGCCATACTTCATTTGCCAGCATATTTGTTTATCCAGAGGTGGACGATACTATTGAAATAGAAATTAATCCCGCAGATTTGCGCATCGATACTTACCGTGCTTCCGGTGCAGGTGGCCAACACATCAACAAAACTGATTCAGCCATTCGCATAACTCATAATCCTTCCGGTATTGTGGTGAGATGCCAGAATGACCGATCACAGCACCGTAATCGTGCAGAAGCAATGGCAATGCTAAAATCACGCCTATACGAAGAGGAATTACGTAAACGAAGTGACGAAAAACAAGCAATGGAAGACTCCAAGTCTGACATCGGTTGGGGGCACCAAATACGTTCTTATGTGCTGGACCAATCTCGTATCAAGGATCTACGCACAGGTATAGAGATCGGTAATACTCAAGGTGTTCTCGATGGCGGCTTGGATGATTTTATTCGGGCAAGTTTAAAACAAGGCGCCTGACCTGTAGCTAAAAAAGATGCCACTACTATTTTGTGCCGTTTTTTATTCTAGTTATCGACAACTTTCGAATCGGCGCCCAAAGATATCCTACAAAATGTTTAGATTCATTTCTTCAATTTATTTACACTCGTTTTAACTGAATCTGGTTTTGTAAATATATCTAAATAAGCTTCGTAACCTTCCTCATTTATCCTCTCTACCGGGATAAATCGTAAAGATGCCGAGTTAATACAGTAGCGCTTCCATGTCGGCGCTGGGCCGTCATCAAACACGTGACCCAAGTGCGAATCTGCCTGTCGAGAACGCACTTCTGTCCGCACCATACCGTATTTATAATCTTGCTTCTCCACAATTCCACTACACTTAACTGGACGCGTAAAACTCGGCCAGCCAGTACCAGAATCAAATTTATCCAGTGAGCTAAAGAGCGGCTCACCTGATACCACATCTACATAAAGCCCCGGCTCATAAATGTTCCAATACGCGTTCTTGAAAGGTTGCTCCGTACCATTTTTCTGTGTGACCATAAACTGTTCAGTGGACAATTTTAGCTTCACCTTAGACAGATCTAATTTCTGGAAATTATTCATAGAATTTACTGATTGATTAGAATGCGATCACGCTCTGGTATGTTGTCTTCTCTGCTCGATACTAGTTTAATACGTACTATTAACAAAGTAGTAGTAGCCATTTTAAGATTAGAGACAATTTTATGTTTTTAATATTTTGAGTGCCAAAAAAAGATGATCAACTATACAATAAATCAAATATTATATGTAACGTAAGAAATAAATTGATACGTATTCGACTTGGTAAGATGATAGCGTTGAGTGTGGCACAACGCTATAATTGCGTGCCACATGTAGATAATGAGGCAATTAATTTTTAGGGACAGGGAATGGGCGAACTGGAAGACAAACCACAACAAGACACCAATCAGATTATTGAAGAGCGTCGGGCTAAATTGGCTGCGTTGCGTGAAGTGGATAATGCCTTTCCAAATGACTTTCGCCGTAATAGCCTAGCATTAGATCTCCATAAAAAATATGACGAACAATCGAACGACATTCTAGAGGCAAACCCTATAACCGTGCGAGTAGCTGGACGCATGATGCTAAAACGCGTGATGGGCAAGGCAAGTTTCGCTACCATTCAAGACATGAGTGGACATATTCAACTGTACATCACTAACGATATTGCTGGCGAATCCACTCATGCTAAATTCAAGCATTATGATTTGGGTGATATTTTAGGTGCACAAGGAACATTGTTCATTACCAAAACTGGCGAGCTCTCAGTGCGTACTACAAGTCTGCGCCTATTGACCAAATCATTGCGCCCTCTGCCTGAAAAGTTCCATGGCCTGATAGATCAGGAGCAAAAATATCGCCAGCGTTATCTTGACCTAATTACCAATGAGGACACACGTAAAGTATTTGTCGTACGCTCTAAGATTATTCAGTCTATTCGTGATTTTTTTGTCAATCGTGGATATCTGGAAGCAGAAACACCAATGATGCACCCTATCCCCGGTGGTGCTACAGCACGACCTTTTACCACTCATCATAATGCGTTAGATATGAACCTTTATTTACGCGTTGCACCAGAACTGTATTTAAAGCGTCTGGTTATAGGCGGAATGGAAAAGGTTTTTGAAATAAATCGCAGTTTTAGAAACGAAGGAATTTCCATCCGTCACAATCCCGAGTTCACAATGCTAGAGTTTTATGAGGCCTACCAAGATCACATATATCTGATGGATCTCACAGAAACTATGCTTCGTGATATAGCGGTGAAGGTTCTAGGTACAACTAAAATCTCTTATCAGGGGCATAAAATAGATCTGGCGCATCCTTTCTCGCGACTGTCTATCACTCAAGCAATCCAAAAATTTCATCCTGAATATACTGATGCGCAACTTAACGACCGTACATTTTTAATCAGCAAATTACAGTCACTTAATATAATTCACAAACCAGATGATGGGATTGGCGTATTACAACTTTCCCTATTTGATGAAACAACTGAACATTTACTAATGGATCCGATTTTTATTGTTGATTATCCAGCAGATGTCTCTCCTCTAGCACGCCGAAATGACAAAAATCCAGAAATAACTGACCGCTTTGAGCTCTATATTGCTGGTCGTGAAATTGCTAATGGCTTTTCTGAATTGAACGATCCGGAGGATCAGAATACACGCTTCCTTGTGCAATTGCTTGCCAAGGAATCGGGTGATGCGGAGGCCATGCACTATGACGCCGATTATATTCGCGCACTAGAACATGGGCTTCCCCCTACTGCAGGTGAAGGTATCGGTATAGATCGATTAGTTATGTTGCTTACCGATAGTCCTAGTATTCGTGACGTAATACTTTTCCCTCAATTACGACGGGAAGATTAACTTATTACGACAAAGTAGTTCTAGACTTAACCAATTGTATTTTTCCTAAGGCTATTTGCTCGGTAGCAGATTAAGAATCTCTCTCACAAGGTTCTAGTGAGTGAGTGAATTTATATATCCGTTGCAATAACCATTATTCTCAAACCAAGTTACCGCATCTTTAATCCCCTCTGTTGAAGGTCGGTATTGATAACCTAGCTCGCGTATGGCTTTTTCACTGGAGAAGAACATCTTTTTCTGCGCCATACGAATACTGTCTATTGATGCACGGGGTTCAACATTCGTAATAATTGCAATTTTCTCCATTATCCACGCTATAGGGAAGATTAGCATCGCAGGAATTTTTATTCGTTTCATCTTTTTTCCACTTATCTTGTCTATAGTCTGCAAAATTTGTAATAAGTCCATGTCCTCGCCTCCCAGGATATAACGCTCTCCTGGCTTCCCATACATATACGCCAGTAGATGACCCCGTGCAATATCATCAACATGTGCAATGTTCAGGCCAGTATTCATGTAAGCCGGCATCCGGCCACAAAGCGTATCAACCACTATCCGCCCTGTAGGTGTCGGTCTAATATCACGTGGTCCTATTGGAGTACTAGGATTAACAATAACTAAAGGTAGCTCATGTTTGTTGGTGAGATGTTGAACTACCTGTTCCGCGATGAATTTTGAACGCTTATAGTGCCCAGTCATATTGACAAGGCTGGAGGGTGTCTCTTCGTTTGCTGGGCTACCATCAGAATTTAATCCCATGGTAGCTACACTACTAGTATATATTATGCGTCTAAGGCCAGCTTCGGCTGCAGCAAGTATCAGTGTCTGTGTCCCTTTGACATTAATGTCATACATGGTGTCTGGATTCGGCACCCAAAGGCGATAATCTGCAGCAAGGTGAAACAAATTTTCACAATTGGTGATTGCTCGCTTCAGTGATCCAATATCACGTAAATCGCCTTCTGAAATTTCAATGGGTAGCCCATCAATGTTACTCCGGTCGCTTCCTGGTCTGATTAAACACCGTACTTCGTGACCAGCAGCCAGTAAACAGCGTGTAACAGCTGAGCCGATAAAACCATTTGCGCCAGTAACTAGTGATTTCACGACAATTTAATCTTTAGCCTTTGGGGCTTACAAAACATTACAAGGTAAGGCTAGGAATTTTGCTTCGTCATGACTTATTTTATACTCGACCGAATGTGTGCTAGCCAATCACAGTTTTACCAGAATTATACCCATCTATCTGTAGTACTTCCATCAAGAAAATAGTAAGGTGCCGAACTTGTTATGTTGAATACGAAACCTAACGATGACGGGAAAAATAAACTAAAACCCGCTCTCTCGAATTGCTACAGCACTAATTCGTTCAAGAATAGTTGGTAGCCATGCTCTAGCCTCGCCACTAATTACTACATTTCCAGTTTTCATTTGGCGACTCTCAGGCGGAGGGCTATCTAACTTCACACGTACGCGATATATTGCATTTCGAGGGACATTTTTCTCGTTTTCCAAAGTAACAATATCACCACCTGACTTCGCATCTAAACTGTAATGCGGAAGCACTGTCGTCCGAGTAGCATCAACCTCAATGACTTGTCCTTGAAGCACACCAAGCCTTAAAGGCCTGTATACACGTGCTTTGTCACCCGGGCTTATTCGATGAACGTCCTCCTCAGTAACGTATGCATCAACTACCCATTGTGAATAGTCTACTAAGGTAGCTAAAGGTTGACTGGGTCGAATCCACACACCTGGTGCAAGATCAGAATCCAAATCTACAATCGTCCCAGAGAATGGCGCTGATATCTTTAATCGCGCTTGCTCTTCCTGAAATAGTTTCTCTTCGGCAACATACTGTTCTTGCTGTGCTCGTACTTGCTCTCTGCGCGCCTCGCCGTCTGGTAATCCCATTAAACCAATCAATTCTTTAGCGCGTGCTTGAGCAAGCCCCCTTGCTCGCTCTGCAGACAACCGCAAGTCTGGAGACTCAAGAATAAACAATGGTTGTCCACTAGTTACATTTTCACTTTCTGGCAAACTAACTAGTCGCCCGGGTAAAGGCGAATAAAGAACATGTAAACGCTCTGGGTGCACCCATCCTGGTCCCCTAATCCCCGTATGCCATGGCACTAGCATCACCACCAGAATGATCCCAAGTAGCGCATAAGCTATCCACACGCGACTGGTTTTAATTTCCGATTTTCTTTCACGCCACACACTTAATTCTGACCATATAGGTCGCCAAATAAACCAAATAAGCTCTACCACCATAAGAATAATACCCAAGACCTTAAAGAAGAAATAATAAACCAATAACGCAAGACCAAGAAATACTACCAGTCGATACAGCCAAGTCATAATCGCAAATACAATTAAAAATGTCCTGCCATTACCTTGAATGTCTTCAGGCCAGCCATCATTAAAACCAAACAAAACACGTCTAAGCCAAATACGGGTAAATTCACCAGATCTCTGGTGCAAATTCGGGAAATCTATTGCGTCCATCAGGATAAAGTAGCCATCAAAGCGGAGAAATGGGCTTACATTCACTAATAACGTAAGCAACCAACTTGTCGTAGCCAGAAAAAATAATGCACTTTTGATAGCCCCATCTGGTGATAGACTCCAAGCGAAAGTAGCTAAGCCTGCTAAAGCAAGCTCTGTGATGATACCGGCGCTTGCAATTGCCAAACGTTGTCGTGGGTTACTTAGTTTCCAGCTTTCACTGGTATCGGTATACAACATAGGAAACATTACTAACAATGCGACACCCATGTGCGCTACTCTCACACCATAACGGGTTGCGGTTACTGCATGCCCCATTTCATGCAAAGCCTTTGCGAAAACTAGTGCCACCGAATACCCTAGCAAACCTGACCAAGTTAGCTGATCAACAAATGTATTAGAGAACGTTTCCCATTGCCGTGCAACTAGAAAAATTCCGACCAAGGTAAGAAAAATAACTGCAATTGCAGTAGTACGAGTGAATATCCAATCAAGCCAGGGTATTAGGCTTGCTAACCAAACTTGCGGATGAAATAGAGGAATACGAAAAAAAAGATAGTGATGCAGCATCCAATTGATAAAACCTTTATTCAGTAATTTAGCATGCTCTCTAAGCTGATCAATAGCTTCCTGGCTGCTCGCTTGGAGCAAACCATTCTGCTCCAAAAAATGCTTTAAATCATTTACATCTGTAACCTCGATATCTAATGTGGTTTCGTTATTAACCGAATTTACGATTTTCTCTGGCGAACCGCAGGCCCAGCGCAATAACATCTCAAAATCAAGCCACCCAATACGAAAAAAACTATTATTAATGGGGTCTTGCACCATCCAAGCTAGCGATCCATCATGATTAGCTGCTGCGGGAAGCAATTTAAGCTCCTCACGCAGCGGAGGAAGAAAAATCTGACTATTCGACTCTGGGTGTACGTATGTACTCACAGGCCAGTCCATTCACGTACCGCAGTTACTGGTCTTCTAAAAAAATAATACCCTAGTGTGGCCCAATGACCAGAAATGCGAACGGTGCCGCGCAAACCAATACGTGGCTTCACCACACCCTCCTCAAATTCACCTTTTATTCGATATGCAGATACACCTTCTGGACTCATCACAGGTTGAAAACTGGTTTGCAATAATGCTGCAGACAATGGGTTAAGTGGGTCAATATGCAAAAATAAGCGCATTGGTGCACCAATATCTAAGTTTAATGCCTCGTGCACTGGTAACCATACCAGCACACCCGCATCTCTCGGATTCGCCAGTTGCATCACGCGTTCACCGGTTTGCACGGGCCTTCCTATCCAATCATTTGAGTCACCGTAGATTACGATACCATCACGCTCAGCCCTTACTTCTCCTCGTGCCATTAATGATTTTAATGATGCCAACTCAGCCTCTTTCTCGCGGACACGACCTATTGCAGAAGCAATCTCACCCTTACTTTTCAGATCATTAAACGCGCGCTGTTGTGCATTTAAAGCATCAGCACGTGCTATTGACAATGCCTTGGCTGCTACATCCAGCCTACTAGTTACAGTGGTGTTATCTAATGAGAACAATAAATCGCCAACATTAACTACTGAGTTTGGTTGCACGTAAATTTTACTAATTACACCATCTTGTGGAGCCGCAACAGCAAACGCATTTAAAGCTATAATCTCACCAGGAGCTAAAACAGATAAACGAACAGGAATAGACAATCCTACAAAAATTGCAATTACTGCCCAGTAACTGACTGCCTTACTCATCCATCCACGTAGTCTTGTAATAAAATTAACCTTTACTTCGCTTAAAAAGCCAAGACAAGACCCGTAGATCTGATGTATGTGATCCAACTTCTCAAGTTCATGGGGAAGCCATGATTCTTCTCTGGCATACATCACCATCCCCAGACAAGTGCCAGTTTGGCTAAACAACTCCGCGAACAGTAAATGTTCGGGTAACCACTCCTCCCAACCATCTTTAAATTCTTCTGGCGCCTCTGCAAAATCAAGCTTATGACAACCAGCTTCTTTTGGAAGTATTTTTAAGACAGTTTTAATAAAACCGCTAAGCCATATAGCGTAGGGCGAATCTTCTGCCACGCTCACCAAACCTGATGCGGTGGTTAGCTTACGCTCTCCAATAGCCGATACTGTAAAGAACGCTGCTTGCCGATATGGCACCAAGGCTATTGTTTCATTAACAATAATAAAAGACAGGTCTACCGGATTGATAGCTTTTACAGAACGTAAATCTAAGCTGAGAAGTGCGTCTAATGCGGGCTGCTTTGGAGCTTCGTTGACATTATCCATCTTGCAGTATAAATATCACTATGAAGTGCATCGAGGTTGTCATTAAGTGCTACATTGCAGGTATTATTGCTGTACCACTCATTCCTGCAAGTAGTTCAGGAAAATCCTGAGACATCAAACCTTCAATCTCAATTGTTTGACTAACAGAGTCAACACGACTGTTAATGGCTACCACACTTGCTTGGTATGTTTTCCCGGTCTCATCGATTTTTACTTCAATCTTCGAGTCAACCTTAAGTTGATTCAGTAATCTGGATGGAACGTTCACTTTCAACCTTAACGGACCAGACTTCACCAAATCAAGCATCGGTTGCCCAGGTGTAACGGTCATGTGGTTACGTACGTAAACTTTTGCAACACGACCAGCCCAAGGTGCTTTGATCGAGCAATATCTTATTTGCAATTCTGCTAAGCTAACATCTGCACGAGCTTTAGCTACAACACTTGCCGCCAGTGAAACTTCGACATCACCCGCTTGATCTAAACCCTGCATTCTTAACTTTGCTGTGTGCGTCTCTACAGCACCTGATAGTTCTGCTTTAGCCATATCCCGTCGTGCCCGTGGATCATTACAATTAAAGGTGATTAGTGTATTACCAGATTTAAACGTGCTGCCCAAGGTTACATTCAATTTGTTGATTCGAGCGGCTGCCAGGCTGGAACCTGACCGAGAAACAGTTGTTTCTTGGTCAGGGATAAGCAAAACGCGCACTATTTCAGTTCCAACAGTACTCGTTTCTTTTACCTGATTTTCGTAAACATCATCTCTATCGGAATTAGAATCGACTAAAGTTTCCGCATTTTTAGTGTCAGAGCCTGTAGTTTTAAGACCTACGCCAGTCTGACTCTTTTCCGAAGATACATTAATTGATTGAGCTGGACTATTAGTAACCGCTTTAGTATCAGTAGCAACTGTAGTTTTAACTACTTTACCGTTCGTGGCCTTATCTGCATCCACTTCAGTTGATTCAGTAGATTCAGGCGTAAGCAATACGGTCACTAAAATCAGGATTGCCAAGCTACCACTAAGCCAATATATCATTGATACTCCTTTCCTAACTCTACCAGCCATGAGCGGAGTTCAGGGAGTGTGGAAGTTACTGCCGCAATTAATGCGCTTTCATATGCCAAGTCACGTGAGTCACTTGGTATTGTGGTTACAAATTTTGCTGATTTTTTATTCATGCCGTCGTGGTCTTCTAGCACTAGTGCCCAGGAAGCTGTCTCTATCTCGTCATTCGGGATACGTTGTAATATAAGTACGAAGGGAAAACCTTTGTCTGCATCCAAATCGATCTGATGACGTGCTAATAATACGGCCACTTGTGCTTTCATGCGAACCTGCATGACCGGATCCTCAACTCCTACAAATGTAATCGAAATTGTTGGCAAATGGCCAAATAAATTAGATGTCATTCTAAGCGTATCTTCTTCGGTTGCTTTAATGTGCTCACGAATACGCCCAGTTAAAATTTCCAGAGTATCATCTTCAAAATTATCAGGAAGTGGATCAAAACCTAGTGTATTGTAAAGACGCCCAAAGGCAATCTGTGCATTCGCGTATGCATTAGCTCGTTGGTAAGCGCCCAATACTGCTCGTGCATTGGTTCTGATTGCTTCTAATTCACTACTCAGTCTGGCTGTAACAGAGGCACGCATATTGGAAGCTAAGCGCTGATCTACTTGAGCACCGATATCTGCCAGTTTGAAATCTAGTATTGCTAATCGATATCGCTCTGCACTTACACGCAATTGGGTCATAATCGCCATCGACAAGGCCATTCTTCTTGAACGATCGACTTCGACTTGCCCTTCTTGAGTTTTAAGAAGGGTAGGTAAGGTTGCAAGGCGCATTATATTCCAGGACACCCTAATACCACCCTGGAACCAGTTGTTGTTATAAAGAAGGTTATTGGAATCAAAACTAAATCCATAGTCTAAGCTTACGGATGGCAGCATACTAAGTAATTGTTTGCGTGTCTCATCTGCGGTAATGCGTTTCTTGGAGTCCTCTTGACGCAACTCTGGGCGCTGAAGCAATGCCAGCTCTTCGAGCTTACGGATATCAGTTGGTGGCGCAGGTAGTTTAGATTCTTCCGATTCTTCCAGAATGAAAACTACACCTGGCTCAACGTTCATCAATGCAGCCAGCTCTCGCTTGGCAATCTCCAGGTCTTGTCGACGCAAATTTAGCAAAGAAATCGCATCTAATAGAGCCCGTTGATAGTTTAAGGCAAGCGCTGGTGGAATAAGACGCTGTGCCTCAGCTTCACGTGAACGGGCTAATGCCAGATTAGCTTGGTCAAGAATCTCTTTTGCATCTTTAGAAAGCCTCTGTGCACCCAATGCACGCCAGAAGGAGGTGCGCACATCTTGCACCATGTTTTGAACAACTTTACGACGGCGTTCTTCAGCAATTAGGAATTTATCTGCTTGCTGACGTGCACGATAATAGGAAACACCAAAGTCGAGCAAGTTCCAGGAAAATTCAGCAGCCGCTTGTGCATGATTTTTTTGTGTTGCCCTAGATGGTCGCAATGAAATCTGTTTATCTATGATACCTATAGACGTACCACCCGGCTCGTTTTGGCGCGTACGATAGCCTGCTGAGGTGAGTAGCTTAGGTAACATGTCATAGGTGGCTAATCCCGTGAGACCTAATTCAAGCGCTGATTCCATCTGCTTCAACCGATAATCAAGGTTATATTTCAGTGTACGCGCTATGGCTTCCTCAACTGAAACCGGCCCGTTGATGGGTTCCTGGTTTAGATACATACCAGCGGTATCTTCATCAACCCGGGCCCTTACCTCTTCTTGAGTAAATGGCTTAGGTATAATAGCGCACCCTGAAAATAATAGAGGTAACACTAAACCAATTCCAACAAGAAGTTTCTTAGAAGTCACCGTTGTAGCTGAAGTATTCAATAGTGCTCCCATCATTCTACGTTTGGTGCACTATCTGAAGGTGCAGGCTTATTTGTGGCGATTTTTTGTAGCTCGCCAAGTAACTGGCTACTAAAGCTTTTAGCGGGTTTTTTCTTATCCAGATTTTCTCCTGAATCTTCTTCTTGATCCAATTTAGTGATTGGTTCTGGCTCAACGGTATAACTCCGCTTAGCTTGGGAATCGTCTAGATTCAACTGAGGCCTCTCACTTTGAATAGCTGTCTCGCTCACCAGATTCTCAGCAGCAGCTCGTTTTATTTGGTTATCTCCTCCATTTATTGGCTGTTTAGGATCAACCAATTGTTTATCAGTTGCAGATAGATTTAATGGTGCGAATGGATCAATAATACTTGCTACTGCTGGAATAGCGGTATTGTCAACAGATGCAGCATGTATTCCCTGTGCGGTCGATTCTAGCTGCGATGCCTTAACCGCTTGCTGTACGGATGATGAAGAACTTTCCAAAACTACATGCCTCACAGCATTTTGCACGTATGTTGGCGTATTAGATTCAGAACCCGTTCCAGCAATTAACTCAGCTCTAGTAGCGCTATCCGTTTCAAACACCCCTAGCCGCGAATTTAAGGCAGTCTCGTTACGAATATTATGGATAGCGGACAAGATAGGTGACATTGGATCGTTAGCTACTTGCCATTCATGTATAGCCTCGTTAATTGAATCGATATTCAAAAAACTTTCCGGTTCCAAGAAACGACGTTCTGGACCTGGCGCATCGTCGACTGGGGTCACATTAATCGTGACGTCATCGCTATCCGTTAGTGGTGTACCACTACTGTCAGTAGAGAGAACCGTTAAGG
>QIFK01000085.1 GCA_003230615.1 Nitrosospira sp.
ACATTGATAGGGCATAGAGAACTTTCCAGGAATTTATAGATAGATACAGCGATCAAGTGAACGATATATTTAGTTTCATATTGTCAATGTGGATATAACTCAATAGCAGCGTCGATAGAAGGGAAGATACACGTTAGGAAGCGAGTATCTGAGATTTACTAAAGCTTAGCTCCGGTACCGATCATTTTTGCCGAGGTAATCATGTAAGAGAATTCTGCTGGTGACAAGCTGTCCTGTTGCTTTCCGCTAATTTCGGCGTGGGGATACATGAAAAACGGTAGCCTGCCCACATCGCTTTTATTTCCCAGTTTGATGTCATCGCCATGATTAAATGTCACCCAGTTCATCTCCCATGCACCAAACAATTTTTCTCTTAGCGAAACTACCTTGGGGTGATTGTGTGTCAATTTTTCATCTAGTATTAACTGGTGTACGTCTGCAGGATCTACCGGCACCCAGCCCAAGCCAGCGAGATAAAATTCCGCACGGCAATGTTGCGCATTACTAAGATTGCCATATTTACCCAGACACTTATGTGCCACTGATTCATCTATGCGAATTCCGTACTGATTTCGTGCTGGAACACCTGCCGCGCGAGCTAAACCTACGAAAAGTGTATTGAGATCAGCAGATTTACCACCCAAATTGTTTTTTTCTAGCATGGATTTGATGTCACCTCGCCCGCAGCCACGCGTTGCTTGATCGCGATAAGCATTATCGACCACCCAGTCGTAAATGGAGCGCGCCTTTTCTAGAGGCGTATGGGCGTTGGCTATCTTGGTGATAGATAAAGCGGTCATACGTACAATGCCGTTAAGCGGAGCATGTTTGGTGGGTTGGAGGAAGCGTTTTATATCCGCCGGGATTATTCTCTTGCTCTTTTCAGAATAATTGCGCAAATCGACAAAGCGATCCCTGGTCTTGACCACACTACTCACTGTTACTTTGCGCGGACCACTGCCATGCCACTCGGCGTGAAATGCTGGAAAAGCTGTTTTAGGAATGGTGTAAAATTTAGCTGTTTTTGCATTTCCACTCCACACGCTGCCTTGAGTAAATTGGTGGGACGTATCGGCCGTGTCCGGTAATGGTAGCCATAGAAGTGCTCTATTGCCTTTTTCTGGAAGATTGATTTGGTAAGTCAGACGATAGCTCTTCCACTTTGAAAGATTGGCTTGCTTGCCAAAAACTGATGGTGCGATCGGAAATAAGGCAGCACTTGCTCCGGCTAGTTTGATAAAATCTCTGCGTTGCATAATCTTCTCCTATCAGTGAAACTCTATCTAAAATAGAAGTATGAATCCATTCCCGCATAAATATGAATCTAACCCCACCTGTAGATTATGTCAATTCTTACCCTTTACGTGCGATGATAAGCGTTACCGAATAGCCTTTATTTTAAAGATCAATATTATTATTGGTGCACAGTAAAATATAAGTATATGATTTTTATTCTTTTCCAAAGAAACTACTCAAACCCTAATAAGTTGGGACGTCACTGGAAATTTGTTTGAATAGGTTTAACCTGCTCCAAAAATTGAAATCACTCCATTACCGGCGGCAACTGTTTGGTAAGTAAATTCTTTTCTTTTGTTGCCGCACCTAGCAGAGCATAACCCAGCAGCTTGCCTTCCACGTCTTGGAATAACGCTTTAACACCATCTTGAGATTCCTCGATCTGCCATTCACCTCTTGCACCCGGGTTAGGGGGTGAAACTACGGTTGGGCATGATGGGGTTTTTACCAACACTGGCATGGCTGGGTAGCGTGCTTGGGTTGGTTTGTTAGCTAGGATTGCAGCAAGGGCACGTGCTGCATGCATGATTGGCATGACGAAGGGCAGTACTCTGCCATCAACCTCTGCACAGTCCCCCAAAGCATAAACGCTCTCGTAACTAGTTTTTAGCAATCGGTTTACTACAATGCCGCGATTCACCTTGATACCTGCTGCTTTCGCAAGATCAATTCGTGGTATTAGTCCTACCGCTGTCAATAAAATATCTGCTTTTATGGTTTCTCCACTAGCAAAAGTTAGTTGTAATTTTTCTCCCGATTTTTCAACACGTTGAGTGGTTGTATTCAGATGAAAAACTACACCAGCAGTTTCTAAACTACGTTGCAGAAAAATACCCCCTGCTTGTGGCAGCAATCTACCCAGAGGCTGAGCACTAATGTCGATCACGTGTACACGGTAACCTGTTACAGCAAGATCGTTAGCAAATTCGCAACCAATCAGACCGGCGCCAAGAATAGCGATTTCCTTTTTTATTGCTAGCGCATCTCGGAAACGATGGTAATCGTCCAGATCATTTATAGACAGTATTTCTTCTATCCCATCTCCCTCTAGAGGGAGGCGGATCTGATCCGCACCTAAGGCCAGAACAAGTTGATCGTAGTTTAGTTTTTTACCATTTTGCAAGACTAGATTTTTGTTCAATGGGTCGATAGAGATCACCCGACTATAAGGGCATATCATTGCCTTCATCTGATCGGCCATATGTTCCGCACTGCTATTTAGGAGTGAAGCAGGTGTCTTGCCTGTAGCCAAAGCGTTTGACAGCATTGGTTTGGAATAGAACCCACCATGGTCTGCAGAAAGAATTAGTACAGGTGCTTCTACATCAAATTTGCGAAACTCACGAATTACAGCGTAGCCCGCAAGCCCACTGCCAATAATAACTATAGGCTTTCGACGCATATTTAAACTTGTATCAACTCGAAACTAACCTTTTCCTTACCATAGTCAAGGTGGAAGCTGTATACCAAGTCTGCTCTATTATCATATTTTGTATCACAAGAAAATCGAGATTACTTGATTACGTTGTCGCTTCACGCTTAAGTGCATATTTTTGTACGGCATTTACTAGGCTTTCTTTGGTGAAAGGTTTGGTCAAGTATTCATCGGAACCGACCATTCTGCCACGAGCTCGATCAAATAACCCATCTTTACTTGATAGCATGATGACGGGAGTAGATCGAAAATCAGAATTCCTCTTGATTAAAGTACAAGTTTGGTAGCCATCAAGACGTGGCATCATTATGTCAATGAAAATAACGTCAGGATGACTATCAATAATTTTGGCCATTGCGTCAAATCCATCTACAGCTAATATTATTTCGCACTTTGACTGGGTGAGAAAAATTTCTGCGCTGCGGCGAATAGTATTGCTATCATCAATTACCATGACTTTAACACCTGTCAAATCATCTGTATCGTCCATTCTTGCTCCTTAGATTTTTTGAATGTGGTCGCCATGTTTTGGTGACTTACTTCGTTTAAGCATATCAGTCTTGCTGCGTTAGGTAAAATTCTATGAATAATGGGTTGAAAATTCCTATAATTACTTCCTCCAGAATGAAGGAATAAACACAACAAGCAAAGTAAAGAGCTCTAAACGTCCTAACAGCATGGCAAAGCTACATACCCAAGTCTGAAAATTAGTAAGCTCTGCAAATGTAGTAGCAGGACCGACTTGATTAAGTCCCGGACCCAGGTTGTTGATACAGGCTACCACTGTAGAAAAAGCCGTTATAAAGTCAAGTCCGCTAAAGGTAAGGATTAGCGTCATGGAGACTATGCTGGCTAAATAGATGGATAGGAAGGCCAATACCGCATAAACAATTCGGTTTGGTACCACGTTGTTGCTAACCTTAACAGGTGAGACTGCTTGCGGGTGCATGATTACAATCATTTCACGAAATACTTGCTTGAACAGAAGCTGAGCACGGATCATCTTAACGCCACCACCAGTGGAGCCAGATGAAGAACAGAAACAACAAAGTAACAACATCCATAATGGCGCAAAAATTGGCCACAAATTATAATCGGTATTACTATAACCGGTAGTAGTAGCAACCGATACCGTATTGAAACTGGCATAACGCAATGCGGTAGGCAGGTCTGGATAAACCCCCATCATCCACAAGTAGAGGGTAAGCATTAGGCAACTTACTAAAATGATGGTAATGAACAGAAATGCTTCTGGGTCATAGCGGTAGGGTGATAAAGTCTTCTCTCGCCACACCAAAAAATGCGTGGCAAAATTCATCCCAGCAATCAGCATGAAAAATATAGCAATACTTTCGATCAGCGGCGAATTCCAATGGGCAAAGCTAGCATCGTGAGAAGAAAAACCGCCAAGTCCGATGGTGGTAAACGAATGCATCACTGCATCCAACCATGTCATACCAGCTAACTTGTATGCAGAGGCACAAGCAAGTGTTATTCCTGCATATACTAGCCATAGGCCTTTAGCAGTTTCCGCAATACGTGGTGTTAACTTGGTGTCTTTCATCGGCCCAGGGGTTTCCGCCTTGAACATTTGCCTACCGCCAACGCCGAGCAGCGGAAGGATGGCTATCGCCAGCACGATCAAACCCATCCCACCCATCCACACCATCTCAGTACGCCACAGATTGATTGAAGGTGGCAGCATGTCGAGTCCTGTAAGAACCGTGCCACCGCTGGCAGTAAGCCCGGAAGTAGCTTCAAAATAAGCCTTAGAGAAACCCAAATTTGGTAGATGTAATAGCAGTGGAAGTGTGGCAAATGCTGGTAGTATCGACCAGACTAACACTACCAGCAAAAAGCCATCGCGTACTTGTAATTCACGCTTGTAGCTACGTGTTGCTATCCACATTAATAAACCTGATGCAATAGTAATTGCGGCGGACTTATAGTAAACAGACTGTGCTGCGTCATTTAGCCAGAGTGAAAGTCCAAGTGGTAAGAAAAGAGTGAATCCGAATATTAAGATTACTATACTAAGTACATTGAGGACTGCAAAAAGTCGATTCATAAGTAGATCCTGTTACAGGAAGGCAACACCAACCTGAAACAATTTTTCAACCTGTCGAATCAGTTTTTTGTTGATCACAAATACAATAACATGATCTTCTGCTTCAATTACGGTGTCATGGTGCGCGATTAACACTTGCGTATCATAATCAGATGGAGCATCTTTTGATTTATTACTCTCATCATCATTACTCCATCTTCGACTTTCTGTCACCGCTAGGCCGCGCACAATGGCACCAATAGTTGCCCCCTTGGGCAATTTGATTTCACCCACTTTTCGTCCCACCACGTTTGATGAATTGGCATCACCGTGAGTGACTAACTCTAGTGCTTCTGCCGCACCTCGCCGTAGGCTATGCACGGCTGCTACATCGCCACGTCGGACGTGGGCGAGCAGAGAGCCAATCGTGACTTGTGCAGGAGAGATGGCAATATCAATGTTGCCACTATGCACCAGGTCCACATATGCACTACGGTTGATGAGCGCGACTACTTTGCGTGCACCCATACTTTTTGCCAGTAGTGCAGCCATGATATTGTTTTCGTCATCGTTGGTGAGCGCACAAAACATATCCATCTCTGCGATATTTTCGCTTTCCAATAAATCTTCGTCAGTAGCATCACCATGTAATACTAATGTGTGATGCAGATCTGCTGCTAGATGCTGGCATACTCGTTTGTCGTATTCAATAAGCTTGACCTGGTAATCTTTTTCCTGCGCTTTATCCAATGCATTAGCTAGGCGCTTACCAATATTGCCACCCCCAGCGATCATTATACGTTCGACCGGCTTATCCATTCGTCGTAGTTCGCGCATAACACTTCGAATGTCGTTTGCTGCGGCAAGAAAGAATACTTCATCCTCAGCTTCAACCACGGTATTACCCTCTGGGATAATGGAACGGTCTTTGCGGAAAATCGCTGCTACACGCGTGTCAACATTAGGCACGTGCTGACGTAATTCACGCAGTTCACGACCAACCAGAGGACCACCGTGAAACGCTCGTACAGCAACCAAACTCACTTTCCCATTGGCAAAATCAAGTACTTGCAAGGCTTCTGGAAACTCGATCAGTTTTTCGATGTATTCGGTCACAATCTGTTCTGGACAGATGACGAAATCAACCCCAAAATTTTCCGATGAAAAGATTTCTGGGTAGGCAAGGAAATTTGCCGAGTGAATACGAGCAATTTTAGTTGGAGTATTAAACATTGTAGCGGCGAGTTTGCATGCCACCAGGTTTGTTTCGTCATTTTGAGTTACAGCCAAAATCAGGTCGGCATCCTTGGCGCCGGCTTTAATTAGAACTGACGGGTGGGAAGCGTTACCTACCACTGTGCGCAAATCAAGATGATCCTGCAGTAGCAGGAGTGTATCTGAGTTCACATCAACCAAAGTAATATCGTTGGCTTCACTTACCAGACTTTCTGCCACAGATGTACCAACTCGTCCCGCACCCAGAATGATGATTTTCAATTGAGTAGCCCATCCTAAAATGTTATGATTTTATCCCCATTTTCCGGGAGCACCTACGGCGACTTCTTACCGGTGTAGGCGCACCCAATCACGCCACTGTACATACAAGCTGGGATTCAATGCGGCAATGATAGAGCGCTGCCACAGCGGTTCTTTCCAGAAATCGTCCTGTTCGAAACCACACATGTGTCCACCCGCTTCTTCTAAAATTAGACAGCCGGCGGCGTAATCCCATAGTTTTTGTCCGCCGTGTAGATAAAGGTCAAAACGACCAGCCGCAGTGAAACACCATTCCAAAGCACAGGCCCCGTAATTGCGCTGAGAAGAGAATGGGGGCACAGTAGAAATTGCAGTTCCTAGCTTATCACTATTAAGCCGTTTCAAATCTACACTTGCCATGGCATCGCCTAAAGTAGGAGTGTATCCCTTGATCGGTAACTTTTTACCGTTTAAATAAGCTCCTTTTCCTTTCTCAGCATAAAATGCTTCATCTGCCACCGGATCGTAAACTACACCGAGAACACTCCTGCCATGGCGCATCAGTGCTACCGAAACGGCAAAATAAGGCAAGCCGTTGACGAAATTGGTAGTGCCATCTATCGGGTCTATACACCATAGTCCAGCATCACCCGCGATCCATTGATCAGTCTGCTGTCTCTCTGATATTTCCTCACTTACTATCGTACCTGGATAAATTTTTTGTAATTTGCGTACTAAAGCATTTTGCGCAGCAATATCAGCTTCAGTGCACAAACTGCCATCAGATTTATGATGATGTGCTACCTTCAGATAGCGTGGCATAATTTCTTGTTTCGCAACCTCTCTTACTACAGCAATAACGGTCTTTATCACGTTTGCTCTACTCGCCACTTGATCGAACAGCCAATGCTAGGAATCTGGATATTTGGCCCCTGACCGGTTTTTGCGATTTTTAGCATACCTTCAAAAAGGTCACGACGCACATCAACAGGCGCAGCTTCTTTACGCGAAGCGTCAAGTCGCCCACGGTATTGTAATTCGAATCTATTGTTAAAACCAAAGAAATCCGGTGTACATATCGCACCATAAGCTTTGGCAACCTGCTGAGATTTGTCCAATACGTATGGGAAGGGAAAATCAAATTTCTTAGCTACTAAAACCATATTGTCAACCGAATCCTCTGGATAATCTGCAGGGTCGTTTGACATGATGGCAATCGCACCTATACCATGCTGATTTAGCTCTTTCACATCACGAATTATGCGATCTAGAACAGCTTTTACATAAGGACAATGATTGCATATAAACATTATCAGTAATCCATTTTTACCTTTTACGGACTCAAGATCATAGCGTTTTCCGTCAATTCCCAGCAAATCAAAATTTTCTGCTTTCCAGCCAAAATCACAAATAGGTGTTTCTAAGCTTGCCATATTCTTTCTCCTGTAATTCTGTAGAAAATTGCTGTTATATTATCATGGACAAAATACTTATTACCTTGCTTGAAAAACTATGATGTTTCCGCGTTTTTACTACCCTGGTCAGATTACTGCCGGCCAGGTTATTGAATTGCCTACTAACACTATGCATCACGCTATACGTGTGTTGCGGCTTGAACCAGGTAGTAAAGTTACTTTGTTCAACGGCAAGGGTGGGGAGTTTCCGGCATTCATTGAGTGTATTGGTAAAACTGGCGTTTTGGTTTTAACAGAAAATCATCTCGGTGTTGAGCGCGAATCACCATTTCATATTACATTGGCTCAGGGTATATGTAGCAGTGTAAAAATGGATTGGATCGTACGAAAAACAGTAGAGCTGGGTGTTGGTGATATCCAACCTATTACGACAAAAAGAAGTTTGGTAAAACTTTCTGACGAGCGTGCAGGCAAGCGTGTACAACATTGGCGGCAAATAGCAATTTCCGCCTGTGAACAGTGTGGCAGGAATCGTTTGCCACAAGTATTGTCGCCAATGCTTTTGTCTGATTGGCTTGAAAGACAGACGAGTGTGCAAAAAAATTTGAGAAATGAAATTTCTCAGAATTTGTTTTTTATGCTTTCACCCATAGCGGAAAAAAGGTTACGTGATTTCTCCAATTTTTCATCTGTTGCTAACTTAACTTTGTTGGTCGGACCAGAAGGCGGTTTTACATCAGAAGAAAATGCTATTGTTTTGGTTGCAGGATTTATTCCGCTACGCTTAGGGAGACGCATTCTCCGAACTGAGAGCGCCGCACTTGCAGCGATTGCAGCGCTACAGGTTTTGTGGGGCGATTTCTGATTTTGTAAAGAGATCATGCTTTAAATTCATGATTATGAATAGTAAACTACGGGAACTTTGTCTTTTTAGACAGATGCCATGTGCCCATGTATGTAAGAGTTTGCTAATCATTTCGTGACCTCTATGGTTTACTAAGTTTAACCGAATAGTCATAATAATAAAGCTTCACCTATTAATATAACTGGAGAAAATTAATGGTAAGAATGGTTCAATGCGTCAAACTTGGACGCGAAGCAGAAGGGCTAGATTATCCACCCTATCCGGGTGAACTGGGTAAGCGTATTTATGAGAAGGTGTCTAGAGAAGCATGGGCTGGATGGATAAAACACCAGACCATGCTGGTCAACGAGAATCGATTGAATCTAGCCGATATCAAGGCGCGCAAATATTTGGCTGAACAGATGGAAGCTCATTTCTTTGGTGCTGGTGCAGAGAAACCTTTAGGTTATGTACCACCATCACAGTGAGGAATGATCAGATTACAATCTACCTTTTACAACTGAACCTCTTGCGCTCAGTAAATTCTTAAACTGCAAACTTCTTTAAATCGAATTTAATCAGCAAGCGCTTATTCACTCTGAGGTCACAAACAATTCACTTTTAAAAAAAAGCGACCAAAATCAGGATTTTCTAGATTTGTTTCTATTTCAATAGCCTACTTGACAATAGCTTTTAATTCCCCTTTGGCGTATCTGTTTGCCATTTTTTCTAGCATGATAGGCTTGATTTTATTTGCCTGACCAGCACAGCCGAACGACTCAAAGCGAGCTTTACAGATATCTTTGGCGGCAGCAGTTGCATCCTTCAGGAATTTTCTTGGGTCAAACTCACTTTTGTTTTTAGCCAAGTGACGTCGAACTGCGCCAGTCATGGCGAGGCGGATATCAGTATCAATGTTAATCTTACGAACACCATGCTTGATGCCTTCCTGAATTTCTTTCACCGGTACACCGTAGGTTTCTTTCATTTCTCCACCAAACTCTCGGATAATGTCGAGCCATTCTTGTGGGACCGAACTGGACCCATGCATAACCAAGTGCGTATTTGGAATTCGCTTATGAATTTCCTTAATGCGTTCGATGGCGAGAATATCGCCTGTTGGTTTGCGTGTAAATTTATAAGCACCGTGAGAAGTGCCGATAGCGATTGCTAATGCATCAACACCAGATTTTTTAACAAAATCAGCAGCTTCTTCTGGATCGGTCAGCAACTGATCATGGGTTAGCTTGCCTTCTGCGCCCTGGCCATCTTCTTTGTCGCCCATACCGGTTTCCAATGATCCCAAACAACCCAACTCTCCCTCAACCGAAACACCAACCGAATGGGCCATCTTTACCACCCTAGCAGTAACATCTACGTTGTATTCGTAGGATGAGGGTGTTTTGGCATCAGCTTCCAGTGAACCATCCATCATGACACTGGAGAAACCGCTACGTATGGCGTTGGTACAAACGGCTGGAGTGGCGCCATGATCTTGATGCATGACCACAGGAATATGTGGGTACGATTCCACTGCTGCGGCGATCAGGTGGCGCAAGAAAGCTTCACCAGCATATTTACGCGCACCTGCAGATCCTTGCATGATTACGGGGCTATCGCATTCATCAGCTGCCTGCATGATGGCCTGGATTTGCTCTAAGTTGTTTACGTTAAAAGCGGGCAGACCATAGTCATTTTCCGCTGCATGATCCAAAAGTTGTCTCATAGATACGAGTGCCATTTAAGTTTCCTCCAAGAAAGAATCTGTAACCATGAATCGTAGTAATAGAATAGTACAGTTTAAGGCTAGGAAAATCCAATGAATTACACCTTATCTTTCACTTCCTAATTTTTATTCAAGTATTTATGTGCTCCCCAACTTTAACAATCTTCATAGTGTTTGTCCCACCCGCCTTACCTACTGGTTCACCAATAGTCATGAGGATTAGATCATCTTTTTTTACTACCCCACGCTTGAGTAATTCGTTTTCTGCAAGGCTCAGTATTATCTCTGGATCACGCAATCCACCACCAAAGCTTACCGGATAAACACCGCGGAACAAAGTCATTTTGCGGCGGGAATCTACCTGTGGGCTTAGCGCAAAAATCGGCACATTAGAGCTTTTTCGCGACATCAGCAACGCTGTCAGCCCACTTTGTGTGAGAGCAGCAATGGCAGAGATTTTCAGGCCACCCGCAGTGAACATGGCGGCACGGGCAATTGCTTCTTCGATGGTGTCAGGTATACCGTCTTGATTCCTTCTAAGGTCAAGGTTTACCAGATATTCTTTTTCCGCTTCAAGACATACTCTAGCCATAGCCTCGACCGCTTCTACTGGGTATAACCCGGAAGCAGATTCTGAGGACAGCATTACTGCATCGGTACCATCTAGCACTGCATTGGCTACGTCAGACACTTCTGCTCGGGTAGGCATTTGACTGGCGACCATTGATTCCATCATCTGAGTAGCAGTCACAACTAGTTTGTTATTAGCTCGGGCGGTGCGGATCATACGTTTTTGTAATGCTGGCACCGCTGCATCACCCACTTCCACAGAAAGATCACCGCGCGCTACCATAATGGCATCGGAGGCTTGTAAAATATCATCCAATGCTGAGATTGCTTCTGAACGCTCGATTTTTGCCATCAGTAAACTTTTGCCGCCGGCCTGGCGCATTAAATCACGTGCCTTGGAAATATCCTTACCAGAGCGCGGAAAGGATACCGCCAGATAGTCTGCTTTGAACGCCGCGGCCGTCTTGATATCTTCCATGTCCTTACTAGTTAATGCGGGCGCGCTAAGTCCGCCCCCTTTGAAGTTGATACCTTTGTTGTTGGTCAGCTCCCCCCCTTGTTTAACTGTACAATACACTTTGTGCCCCTTGACTTTGGAAACACTTAATACAATGCGACCATCATCTAACATAAAAGTTACACCAGCTTCCACATCATTTGACAGTTCCTTATAATCGAGTCCCACACATTCTTGATTGCCAAGATCACAGTCAGCATCGAGCACAAATGTATCACCGGTTTTGAGGGTGATACTTCCATTCTCGAATTTTCCAATACGGATTTTTGGTCCCTGCAAATCTGCCAGCACCCCTATAGCGCGCCCGGCAGAACGAGCTAGCGAGCGTGTCAATTCAGTAATTTCGATATGTTCTTCCTTGGTACCGTGAGAAAAATTAATGCGTACTACATCTACACCAGCCTGGATCATACGTTCCAGAACTTTCGGGTTGCTAGATGCTGGACCAAGGGTGGCCACAATTTTTGTTCTTCGGAGCATTTGTCTTCGGATCATTTTCTAGTAGAGGGTAAAATATTTAGTAGGTATTAACATGCGCGTTTTTCCAATATTTCTACTGCAGGTAATTTTTTGCCTTCCAGAAATTCTAAGAATGCACCACCGGCAGTTGAAATGTAAGATATCTTGTCATAGATGTTGTATTTTTGGATTGCAGCGACAGTGTCACCACCGCCTGCAAGCGTGAAGGCTTTAGTGTTGGAGATGGCCATAGCAATGGTTTTAGTGCCGGCTCCAAATTGATCAAATTCAAACACGCCAACTGGGCCATTCCACACCACGGTTCCAGCTTTCATGATGATGTCAGCTAGTTCTTGTGCGCTCTTTGGTCCGATGTCAAAAATCATCTCCTCATCGGTAACCGAGCCAGCATCTTTTAATACAGCTGGTTCATTCGCATCAAATTTTTTTCCGACTACGACATCTACGGCAATAGGGATCGGAGCATTGCGTTTCGCCATCTTGTCCATCAGGGTTTTAGCTGTAGAGACCAAATCGTCTTCGCATAAAGATTTCCCAACATTCTTGCCAGTAGCTTTAAGAAAGGTATTGGCGATGCCGCCACCCACTACCATCTGATCTACTTTTTCGGACAAAGATTCAAGCACGGTCAGCTTGGTTGAAACTTTGGAGCCACCGACAATGGCTACCATGGGCCGTATCGGGTTTAATAAGGCTTTGGTTAGCGCTTCCAGTTCTCCCACTAAAAGGATTCCAGCACAAGCCACAGAAGCATATTTGGCAATACCATGGGTTGAGGCTTGAGCACGGTGCGCAGTACCAAAGGCATCCATTACGAACACATCACATAACTTGGCATATTTTTGTGCGGTTTCATCTGTGTTTTTCTTTTCACCTTTATTAAAACGGCAATTTTCTAATACCACCAGATCACCATTTTCAACCTCAAATCCGCCCTCTACCCAATCCTTGATTAAACGCACTGGTTTATTCAGACGCGTGGAGATGTTGTCAGCAACGGGCTTAAGGGAGTTTTCTATAGACCATACGCCCTCTTCAGGACGGCCTAGATGAGAGGTCACCATCACTTTGGCACCCTGTTTCAAGCAGTAATCAATCGTAGCCATGGAAGCAGTGATACGTGCGTCGGACGTTACTACTCCGTCTTTGATCGGTACGTTGAGATCAGCACGAATGAATACTCGTTTATTTTTGAGATTAAGATCGGTAAGTTTGATGGCTGACATAGCATATCCAAATGTATCTGGTGAGAAGAACAACTTGGGAACTGTCGGTTACACTCTCATCTTAGTGAGAGTTTGGAAGACGCGAGAAGAAATCGGGTGTGTATATCCCACTTAAAAACTTCTTGTCCTACGTTACTTACCATAGAACTACTTGGCAACGATACATGCCATCTCAAGAATCGTAGTGGAATAGCCCCATTCGTTATCATACCAAGCGATAACCTTAACAAAATTCTTGTCCAAGGACATGCCAGCTCCCGCGTCAAAAATAGAGGCACAGCTTTCACCCCGAAAGTCAGTGGAAACGACCTTTTGATCGGTATAACCTAGCACACCTTTCATACTCCCCTCAGACGCGGTTTTCATAGCTGCACAAATCTCGTCGTAGGTGGCTTCTTTTTTTAATTCCACAGTGAGATCCACTACGGATACATCAGAGGTGGGAACACGAAATGCCATGCCAGTGAGTTTTTTGTTCAATTCGGGGATAACCACTCCAACGGCCTTGGCAGCACCGGTTGAGGATGGGATGATATTTTCGAGAATACCTCGTCCACCTCGCCAATCTTTGTTGGAGGGACCGTCAACGGTTTTCTGGGTGGCAGTAGTAGCATGTACGGTAGTCATCAGACCACGCTTGATGCCAAAGGTGTCATTTAGCACCTTGGCGATAGGAGCAAGACAGTTGGTGGTACAAGAAGCGTTGGAAATAATAGCTTCGCCCGCATAGGTTTTGTCATTTACACCACGCACAAACATGGGTGTGTCATCCTTGGATGGAGCCGACATGATGACTTTCTTGGCACCAGCAGCAATGTGCTTCTTGCATGTTTCCTTAGTAAGAAAGAGGCCAGTGGACTCAATGATAATCTCTGCACCTACTTCATTCCATTTAAGTTCGGCAGGATCCTTGATAGCAGTCAGGCGTATTTTCTTACCGTTTACAACAAGAGTATCATTACCTTCGATAGAAACATCGCCTTTAAAGCGGCCATGTACGGAGTCGTGCGTTAGCATGTAAGCTAAATAATCAGGTTCGAGCAGATCGTTGATAGCAACGACATCGATGTCATTAAAATCTTGAGCTGCAACACGAAATACCATGCGCCCAATGCGGCCAAAACCATTGATACCGATTTTAATTGTCATAGTGAAAACCCCTTGAATAAAAAAATCTACACTACAGCAGTACAAAAATGCTGTTTTTGTACTGCTGTCCTAACCGATTAGATTATACTTTTCACTGTCTTCACAACATTTTCTATAGTGAAGCCAAAGTGTTTAAACAGGTCGCTAGCAGGAGCAGATTCGCCAAAAGTAGTCATACCCACAACCGCCCCTTCAAGTCCCACATATTTATGCCAGTAATCAGCGATACCTGCTTCCACCGCAACACGCTTCACTCCCTTCAGTAGTACACTGTCCCGGTAGGCTACGTCTTGTCGGTCAAATAGACTGGTACATGGCATTGAAACCACCCGGACCTGGATGCCTGTTTCGGCCAGCGCTGTTTGTGCGTTCATCGCTAGCCCAACTTCCGAACCTGTGGCGATAATGATTGCTTGTGGTTTACTGTCTGCTGCCTCTGAAAGAATATAACCACCTTTATCGATCAATTTAATTACAGCGGCATTCCGCTTTTGGAATGGTAGAGTCTGGCGGCTGAAAATGAGTACTGAAGGACCATCCTTACGCTCAATCGCACGTGCCCAAGCTACGGTCGATTCGACCGAATCGCAGGGTCGCCACACGTCCATGTTAGGAATGTAGCGCAGTGTCGCAGTTTGTTCTACCGGCTGATGCGTCGGGCCGTCTTCACCTAAGCCAATAGAGTCATGCGTAAACACGAACAGGTTACGGATCTTCATCAAGGCTGCCATACGCAAAGCATTACGAGAGTATTCTGAGAACATTAGGAACGTTGCCCCATAGGGTATGATGCCGCCATGCAGCGATAATCCATTCATAATGGCGCTCATGCCGAACTCACGTACGCCATAATAAATATAGTTGCCACCGGTTTCTCGACTGATTCCTTTAGAGCCAGACCACAAAGTAAGATTAGATCCTGCCAGATCGGCGGAGCCACCGACTAGTTCTGGTAAAACTGAAGCCAAACCCTCGATGGCATTTTGTGAAGCTTTTCGACTAGCTATGGTTTCTTCTTTTTCATTGACGCGGCTAATAAATTTGTCTACATGTTCGTGCCAATTGGCTGGCAGTTCTCCCGCCATGCGGCGTTTGAACTCAGCGGCTTCACTTGGATACTTCTTGGTATATTCATCAAGTTTCTGAGTCCATTCTGTTTCTAGCTTCTTACCTTTGGTGTGGCTATCCCACATGTCGTAGATTTCCTGGGGTATCTCAAAGGGCAAGTGGTTCCAGCCGATGTGCGGGCGAGAAGCGGCAACTTCCGCATCACCCAGCGCCGCGCCGTGGACTTCGTGGGTACCGGCTTTGTTGGGAGAACCCATGCCGATTACAGTCTTGCAGCAAATCATTGAAGGCTTTCCGCTGGCCTGCTTGGCCGCTTCAATAGCTGATTCGATCGCTACTGGGTCGTGACCGTTGACGTTAGGCACTACGTGCCAACCATAAGCCTCAAAACGCTTAGGCGTATCGTCACTAAACCAACCTTCTACATGACCATCTATGGAAATGCCGTTGTCGTCGTAAAAACAGATTAGCTTGCCTAGTCCCAAGGTTCCTGCTAATGAGCAGGCCTCATGGGAAATTCCCTCCATCAGACAACCATCGCCAAGGAACGCATAGCTGTAATGATTAACAATATCAAAATCGGGACGATTGAATTCGGAAGCAAGAATTTTTTCTGCCAGGGCCATACCCACCGCGTTAGTGAGACCTTGCCCTAAAGGACCAGTGGTGGTTTCCACGCCAGGTGTGTAACCATATTCAGGGTGACCTGGAGTTTTGGAGTGAAGCTGACGAAAGCGCTTGATCTCTTCTATTGGCAAGTCATAACCAGTGAGGTGTAAGAGAGCATAAATCAACATCGAGCCATGTCCATTGGAGAGCACGAAACGGTCGCGATCAGCCCACATGGGATTGGCTGGATTATGACGTAGATGGTGAATCCATAGTACTTCAGCGATTTCAGCCATACCCATGGGCATGCCAGGGTGACCAGAATTGGCTTTTTGCACGGCGTCCATCGCTAGTGCACGAACAGCGCTGGTTAGGTTCTTAAACACTGGCGGGTCAAAGTCTTTAAATGTTCCCATGGACACAAACTCCCTTGTTTAACAAGTAACTAAAGAAATAAAAAAACGTACAACACACTCGCACAAACAGGGTGACGATATTAACAGTGTGACGATATTATTGGGTAAAGGTATTATCGCTTAAGAAACGAAGCCAGACAACTACGATGAACTTTAGAGCATCTCCTTTTGGCATCAGTGACTTCGTAGCCTGATCCCTAATAGTTTGAGTTTACGATAAAGATGCGTACGTTCCAGTCCTGCCCGCTCTGCTACTCGGGTCATGTTGCCGCTTTCATGATCTATGAGTTGCTCAAAATATGATTTTTCAAATAAATCACGAGCTTCGCGCAAAGGGATGTTAAGCGGGATACTTGGAACAGACTGCATCGACGTTGTGGTTGCCAGTACCCGCTTCACGTCATCAGATGAAATTTCTTCGCCAGTACAGGTTAGTGCTAAAGAACGTACCGTGCCCGTGAGCTGCATGAGATTGCCAGGCCAGTCGTAATTGCGCAAGGCATTAAGAGCAGCAGTATTAAACTGTTGTAGAGATGCGTCACCAGATTCAATACAGTGCGAGAGGATCTGGTTAGCTAGTTCGGGAACATCTTCTCGGTGTGCCCTTAATGCAGGCACATTGATACGAAGGCCGCTTAAAGCTTCATATAATTTTGGATCATAGTCACCCTGTGCCGTTAACTCCGCCAATTCCAGGGATGTAACACAAACAAGCCGGACGTTGTACTTATCCAGTTTGTCTAACAGTTGCAGTAAGCCCTTTTGTTCTAACCTGCTTAAGCTGCTTATTTCTTTAAGAAATAATAGCCCACCTCTTGCCTGCTCAAGTAAATCAAATGGAGTTTCCGCTAGAGATCTATATGTGTCCGGTTCTATCCAGGGTGTATTGGAGCGATGAACAAAGCGCGCACACAGTTCCATTCCTGCTCCTTGTTCGCCAGTGAGGAGTAGCGGTGTTTTCAGGTTGGAGATCTGTTCTAGTCTCTTTTTTAGATCCGTGATCAACGGTCCTTTTCCAAGACTAGCAAGAGAAAGAGTGGAGGAAGGTTTGCTTTGGCCGCTACGTAATGCGTGCTCCACCGTATTCAATAACATTTGTAGTGGCACTGGTTTTTCTAGATAGCCGAATGCACCAATACGCGTTGCTTCAACTGCAGTTGCTATGGTGCCGTGTCCCGACATTACTACTACGGGCATGGTAAGCAGCCCGTTACTTGCCCACTCTTTCAGCAGAGTGACACCGTCTGTATCTGGCATCCAGACATCCAGTAGTACTAGATCAGGGCGCGATTGGTTTCGCCAGATACGCGCCTGTTCAGCATTTTCTGCTAAAGCAACACGGTAACCCTCGTCACGTAAGATTTCAGATAGCAGTTCACGTATACCAATTTCGTCATCGACGACGAGTATTGTATTATTGAGCATAATTTATGAAATTTACTCCTCCACTATTAATGGTTGGCTGGGATTAAGCGATCTCATGGTTAATAGTTGAATTGTCACCAGACGCAATTGGCAGGGTAATGGAAATATGAGCCCCGTGGGGGTGGATGTTTTCAATTTGAATCATACCATTATGTTCTTCTACGATTTTTTTTACGATCGGAAGTCCAAGCCCCGTACCTTTGAGTTTGGTGGTAACGTAGGGTTCAAACGCATGCGTTCTGACGTAATCGGGAAACCCCTTACCGTTGTCGCTCAGACTGAGTCGTACACCATCTTGTACCATTTCTGTGCTCACGGTGATAACGGGCTCTACAGTATCAGCCAGAGTGTCTTGGGCATTTTGCAAAAGATTGTGAATTACTTGGCGTAACCTAGTCGAGTCTCCTCTCACTGGCGGCAAGCCAGGGGTTAAAGCTAAGTGTATGTGTGAGCGTAGCTCTCCACCTTTCGCTACACTTGTTGTTTCGTATAATGTTAATACTTCCTGTACTAGTTTATTGAGATCCAGTAAGCGTAATTCTAGTTCTGGTGCGCGTGCATATTCGCTAAACTCATTGACCATTTTCTTCAGTGCTTCCACTTGATTTACGATAGTTTCAGTAGATCGCTTCAAAATCTCTGCATCCTGCGATCCTAGTTTATCAGCAAGCTTTTGTTGTATACGCTCAGCGGAAAGTTGTATCGGTGTGAGTGGATTCTTAATTTCATGGGCCAGGCGTCGAGCTACTTCACCCCATGCGGCAGTACGCTGTGCCTGTAGCAAATTAGTAATATCATCAAATACTACGACACCGCCCCCTCCTGAGACATATGGAAGACGTGTTCCACGTAATAGTAACACTTGGTTGATACCGTTGCTTGGACACTCTACTTGCCGTTGCCAATCGCCGGTTTTTCCAGACTGGAATCCTTCCCGTATTCCAATTTCTAAGGCAAGGAGCTGAGGTTCTCGCTTAGTGCATTCCTCCATGGTTAATCCCTCAAGGCTAGCCAGCGGAACTTTCAGAATATACTCCGCGCTAAGATTTGCAGTGCGCATGCGCAAGCTTTCATCGAATACTAGGACGCCGGATGAAAGATTTGCTAGGATGCTCTCCAGATAGGCCCTAGCACTCTCTACTTCATGCTGATTATGTTGTGCCGCCTTATGAGCCTCCTCCAGTTGCTGGGTCATGAGGTTAAATGATTCGGTGAGTACTCCCAGCTCATCTCGACTTTGTACCGGAAGGCGCCTGCTGAAGTCCCCCTGAGCTACAGCGCGAGTGCCTGCTGCCACCAAACCTAGTGGTTTGCTGAGCCGTTCACTGATGAGGAACGCTGCAGCTAGCGCAGAAAAAAGTGAGAGCAGAAGCACCAGTGTTAAAGTTACTCCATAGAGCTCCTTCAATCCCTGGCGCGATAGCGACAATTCCTCATAATCACGATATATCGCTTGAACTATTTCCGCGTCTTCTGCAAGCTGCTTTGGTACTGGTTGCAACAATTGCAAGATGCGGATGTCTCCCGCTAGATTCAGGACATTGACGGGAACTGGTTCAACCACCCGCAAATACAAACCTTTCCCTGGGATGGACTCAACGGCGCTGTAGGCCTTTTGCATTCTTACTTGGCGCATTACCGCCGCACTTGGCATATCCGGGAGTTCCATGCCCTCAGTATCAGAAAATGCGATTACCTTCCCATCTTTATTAAATAGAGTGGCTTCTTGCACCTGCGATTTCTCTAGCAGTTGGCTTAGCTCTGGTAGCGGCACAGAAGATTGTCCGGATAGAGTGAGGGCAGTGACTTGAGCTTTCTTCCGCAATTCTTCCAATCGGTTGTCTAACATGGCGCGCCCAAGGCTTAAACCTCCTTCTAGTGCTTGGTCTACCTTAACGTCAAACCAGGATTCGATGCTTTTTCCGAGGAATTGTACTGATGCGCTGTACACCAATACGCCAGGAACAACTGCCATCAGAGAGAAAATCAGCAACAGACGCAACGCCAATCTAGAGCCCAATACTCCTGTTTTAAGCCTACGTCTAAGTCTCCACAGCAGATATCCTACTAATGCCATAAGAAATAGCACGAAGCCAACATTGAGCTGAATTAGAAGTTGATATTTTCGTTCAAAAAAATCAGAATCATCACCTGCTATAGCTAGCAAAAACAGCATCACCGCGCTTAATCCGACACCAATAATAATGATATATTTCATGGTTTATCCACAAGAATAAGTCTTTGCGAAGGAAGCGTTATTCTCCACTGCAGCATACCGGAGCTCAAGTTCCACTCTTTGGAACCAAGTGCTTCTACCTGGAACGGTTTTGGTAGTCGTGATAGATCGAGCCGCATACGCAACTTTGCGATATATTCTGTATCTTGCTGTAATTCGGAACTCTCGAAGATAGGACGATTACGCACTCGGCTCATGACTCGTAGCGCTTCCTTTAGAGTGCTGAAGCTTTGTGTTTGCAATAATGATCCGCCACTTAAACGGTATTGGCGTGTAAGCGCATAATAGCTTAACGCATCTCGCCGTTTACTCCGGGCAATTTTTTTATCTAGCCAATACCAGCGTGAGCTTACTAATCTAAAATCAGTTACAAAGTAAAGCACGATACCTTTTTTGAGCGCTTTCTCCAAAACAGGATTCAACATTATTTCAAAATCAGCGTTGTACTGGTAGCCTTCGTCGGTTGTATCTAGTGCAACAAATTTTATCTGTATGTCTTTTGCATGGGCAGTGAAGGCTAACAAAAATATCGCAGTCAGCAATATTGTTGCGACCGTACGTAAAAGTTGCGCAATAGGGTTAAGCTTTGTGCAACAGGGTATAAAAGAAGCCATCATGCTGAGAGTCCGGCAACAGTTGTCCGTCAAGTACTTCCACCTTAGGTAGAGGTAAAGTACGGGCATCTGAATGATGATGCAAAAATTCTTTCACCTGCAGCTTGTTTTCCTCAATAAATACAGAGCAGGTAACGTAGAGCAATTTACCATCTCTGGACAGGGTCTGCCATAATGCATCGAGAATTTTCTGCTGAATTTTGACAAATTGGGTAAGGTCACCCTTGCGTCGTAGCCATTTGATATCTGGGTGACGGCGCACCACGCCCGAGGCAGAGCATGGGACGTCAGCCAAAATTCGATCAAATGGTTTGCCATCCCACCACTCTGGCGGGTTTGCTGCATCTCCGCAGACGATGTGATATCTACTGAATACTAGGCGCGCAAGATTTTGTGTTACCAGGGCAAGTCGTTTAGGGTCATTGTCAAGTGCGGTTAATTCTACATCTGCTAACTCCAGGAGATGTCCGCTTTTACCGCCAGGAGCGGCACAAGCGTCCAGTATATGCATTCCATCGTGTATGTCCAAAAATGGGGCGGCTAATTGTGCACCCGCATCCTGTACTGAAACCAATCCCTGGGAAAATCCGGGTAGCTTTTCTACAGTTACTGGTTGTTCCAGTCTGAGTGCGTTGTCCCATATTACCTGTGCACTCATGCCGTTCTTATATAGCTGTTCTTGATATTCCAACACACCAATTTTGTCTTGGTTGACGCGCAGCGTCATTATTGGGCGCTGATTACTTGTTTCTAGCACTGCCTTATAGTTTTGGGGATATTGCATACGGAGTTTGTCTATCCACCACTGTGGATAGGAATATTGCCCCACTTCGTTTTCAGCTGCTGCTTTCAGCAGAGTTTTGCGCTGACGTATGAAACCGCGTAACACTGCATTGACTAATCCCTGTACGCCCCTACCACAGTTTAGGCGCAAGGATGCGGTCACAGCATGATCAACTACCGCATGAGCAGAAGTTCTGCTGTACTGCAGTTGATACAGGCCTACCAGCAACAAACTGCGCAGATCTTGGTTTCGCAGTGGTTTGTTCAGTAACAGCTCAAGCAAAGCATCAAGTTGCCCGTAAAATCGCAACACACCATAGCTTACATCTTGAATAGCTCCACGTTGTTGCTTAGAAAGAGTGGGGTGCACACGCCATGATTCCTGCAATACTGCAGTCAGGCTCCCCCCCGCTAGTATCGTACCCACTGCATGCGCGGCTATACACTGAGTTTTAATCATTCTGGTACCGTAAAACGGTCACCAGGTTCTAATGAATATCCTGAAAGAAATTGCATCGCACCCAGTTTTTGCCCGCCAGGTTTTTGTACAACTTCAAGCATCAACGTGCCAGTACCACATGCTACTGCTATGCCTTCTTGCCCTGTTGAAAGAATTTCACCTGGGTTGCCTGTGGTACTGGCAGTTACTCTCGTTTGAAATATTTTCAGAGAAAACCCATGTATTTTCGAGTGCGCGCCAGGATGGGGATTGAATGCTCGTACGCAGCGACTAATTTTCTCGGCGCTCAATCGCCAGTTTATGTCCGCTTCCTTTTTTTTCAGTTTTGGTGCGTAGCTTGCGTTCGTCTCATTTTGTGGGGTTGCAATGAGTTTTTCATTTGATAAGAGCTTGAGTACTTCTACAATGCAATGTGCTCCCAGTATGGTAAGTTTTTCGCACAGAGTCTTAGTGGTGTCATTATGTACAATAGGGATACTTTGCTGCATTAGTATGGCACCAGTGTCTAGACCTTGATCCATTTGCATGATGGTAATACCTGTTTCTCGTTCACCGGCCAATATTGCCCTTTGAATTGGTGCAGCACCACGCCAATGTGGCAACAAGGAAGCATGAATGTTGAGGCATCCGAAGCGAGGGATGCTCAAAACTGTTGTAGGCAAGATTAGCCCATAAGCTGCAACGACCATTACATCTACACCGATTGTTGTTAGCTGACCATGTATCCCAGGTTGATTTAGTAAGTGTGGTTGCAATAAAGTAAGTTCATACTTTTTTGCTAGCAATTTAACCGCACTAACTTTTAGTTTCATGCCGCGTCCAGCTGGACGGTCAGGCTGGGTCAGAACTAGTGCAACTTCATGCCCTGCAGCTATTAGTGCTTCAAGTGCATAAGCTGCAAATGTCGGTGTACCGGCAAAAATGATTTTCATGTTTAGCCAATTTAGATATTGTGAGGAGTTTTGATTTCTACCTTATACCCCCAATCCGTTAAAAAACCATTTATCATCAATCAAGTAGCTAAATTTCCCATGGTGTATATTCGTAAAAAGATTATCAGTCACATCACGCTTCGTTGTTGTTTTTTTAATTTTCTTAGAACACGTGTTTGTTTTAGCTGTGATAGGTATTCAACGAATATTTTTCCTATTAAATGGTCCATCTCATGTTGAATGCATACTGCCAGCAATCCTTTAGCTTCAAGTATAAAAGGATCACCGTTAAAATTCAGCGCCTCAACTGTAATTTGCTCAGCGCGCCGAATTTTCTCAAATATCCCTGGCACTGATAGACAACCCTCTTCACAGTCAGATTCGCCGATAGCGGCGGTAATTTCTGGGTTGATTAATACGTGTAGTAGGTCATGGGTGTCAGATGCGTCAATTACAATCACACATTGGTGCACATCTACCTGTGTCGCTGCTAAGCCAACTCCAGGAGCGGCGTACATTGTTTCTGCCATGTTGTGTACCAAAGTACGAATTTTGTCAGTTACTTCTGGTACTTTAGCCGCCACTGTATGTAGCCGTTCATCCGGGTATTGCAATATTTTCAGAAGAGCCATAAAAGCATGCTTATTTAAGCTTATATTTAATAAACTAAATATAGAATTTAAACCATACTAACCTATTTTTTCTATACATATTGCCGATAGTTAGCCCATGTGTCATTTTATATTACTGTGCCCAAAAATCGGGCTTTTTCAGTGACTGAGGGTTTTCATGCCTAATTCTATTATATCCATGATTTTGCTCGTGGGTTTGCTATATGGCCCATCTGCTAATGCTGCCAGTGTTGAGCTTCAGAATAATATGCCTGATCGTTACATTGTTGTCCCTGGCGATACACTTTGGGGTCTCGCTTCACGTTTTTTGAAAGATCCTTGGCGCTGGCCGGAAATCTGGGGGTTAAATGAAGAAGAAATAAAAAATCCCCACAAGATTTATCCTGGAGATCTTATCGTACTAGAGAGGACCCCTGACGGAAACAGGTTGCGGTTAATCAAGGGGGAGACCGTGGAGGAAAGATTGTCTCCTCTTGTGCAAGTGGAGAAGACCGAAGTCGGGGCCATCCCAAGTATTCCAGTTGCGGCAATCGAGCCTTTCTTAAGTCAGCCCTTGGTGATCGAAAAAAACGGTCTTGAAAACGCACCATCAGTGCTAGGCGCTAGTGACTACCGTGTGGCGTTTAGCAAAGGCGATCTCGTTTATGCCAAAGATATGCCAAAAGACAAAGGTTTATTGTGGCAAATCTTTCGTCCTGGAAAGGCTCTAACAGATCCTGAGCATGACACAACTTCGACTATATGGTCCGAGGTGGCAGAATATTTGGTCCTGACAAATCGTAATAATGACGTATATTTTTTTGACGAGTGGGGGCGCTCTGGCGAGATTCTAGGTTATGAGGCTACTTATTTGGGAGATGCAAAGGTAGAAAAATTTGATGATGTTAGTTCCATTTCTATTGTTCGTTCCGTCCAGGAAATATATAAGGGCGATCGGTTGGTTCTAGCCCCCCCTACGATGTTCACTAACTATGTTCCACATGCTCCAGACAAGGAGATTGAGGGGCGTATCATTTCGGTCTATGGTGGTGTCACAGAAATTGGCAAAGATTCTATTGTTGTTCTAAGTAAAGGCAAACTTGATGGACTGGAAATGGGTAATGTAATGGCTATCTATAAAACAAACCAATCCCAAACAAGTGATGATTCACAAGTTGTTAGTCGTAGTTACGAAATAGGAACGACCAAACGGGAGACCGTAGAGTTGCCCATAGAGCGTGCTGGTCTAGTATTTATTTTCCGAGTATTTGAAAGGGTGTCCTATGCGCTGGTGATGCAAACTACGCAACCGATTCGGATGCTTGATATAGTACAAACCCCGTGACATCTCTCAGATAATTTTGGCCATTCCTCTGGATATTGAGTCTATGCTTGTCCCTGGTTGTTTTGGCTTGTCCTTCACTGTATAAGGTTCTCATACGCTATTCAAGCGGAGAGAAAACTTATAAACAGCGCTTATTTTTTTCTACTTGAAGCACCATTATCAGTTCCCACTAGATAATGTTAACAATATAAATAATTGGGTTTGGATGACGCGTTGTGGCACAAATGTCATGACTAAGTTATTGTAGATTTTGACGTGCTGTGTTTCTGTAACAGCTTGACGGGAGAAACGGTATCCGCCATGCTGTTAATGTTTAGACTGGATGGCATAGTCGTTAAGTTAGTCAGGAGCCACTACCAGATTCGATAAAGCATGCGTGATCAGAACCCCATATTACCTATAACTAAATTCTAAAGAATCCACAAATTATATTAATTAAAGAGTAGCCTTAATTTTCATTTAAGTTACTAAACGAAACTACCGTAGCAAAATTAATTTACGAGTGATCACAGCCCAATCTTTTATCCAAGTGGTTCTTATCATATATCTTATATTTTGGTAGCTAGCTGCCACCCTTTTAAAAACAGTTGTTAACTATCTGCAGATACTTACAGGAGTCCCATGGGTAAAACCTTAATCATAGCTGAGAAGCCATCCGTTGCCACAGACATTGCGCGGGTATTAGGTGGTTTCGTCAAGCACGCTAGCTATTTTGAAAGCGAAAAATATGTATTATCTTCGGCCATAGGTCACTTACTTGAACTAGCAGTACCAGAAAAATACGAGGTCAAGCGTGGTAAATGGAGTTTTGCAAATCTACCTGTAATTCCCCCCCACTTTGATCTCAATCCCATTGAGAAAACTAAGCCGCGCTTGAAACTTCTAACTAAGCTTATTAAGCGTAAGGATGTTGATGGGCTCATTAATGCATGTGATGCAGGACGCGAAGGGGAATTAATTTTCCATTACATTACGCGTTATGTTGAAACAAAAAAACCAATCAAGCGCCTATGGCTACAATCAATGACACCTACTTCGATCAGGGATGGTTTTACAAAATTACTTGATGATACTGCTGTACAGTCACTAGCAAAGGCTGCTGTAAGTAGATCTGAAGCCGACTGGCTGGTTGGTATCAATGGCACTCGTGCGATGACTGCTTTTAATTCACAGGAGGGCGGATTTCATAAAACTACTGTGGGTCGAGTGCAAACACCCACTTTAGCAATTCTAGTTGAACGTGAAGAGGTGATCAAAAAGTTTGTTCCACGTAGTTACTGGGAGATACATGGTACTTTTTCTGCAAAAATTGGTAAATATAAGGGGCGTTGGTTTGATGAGAAATTTATAAAGGACAAAAAGGATGGTGAGCAAAAAACCGAACGTGTATGGGAGCAAAAATATGCCGAGTCTATTTGCATAAAATGTCAGGGTAAATCAGGTGTAGTCAGAGAAGATAGCAAACCTACCACGGAAATCTGCCCACAACTATATGATCTTACTAGCTTGCAGCGTGATGCCAACGGTCGCTTTGGTTTTTCTGCCAAAGTAACACTTGGGCTAGCTCAAGCCCTATATGAAAAACATAAGGTGTTGACATATCCTCGTACTGATTCGCGCGCACTACCAGAGGACTACATTTCAACTGTGAAGGATACCCTGGGATCACTAGAATCCTCCCGTTATGGTAAGTTTGCCAAGCAGATCTTAAAAGATGGATGGATCAAACTGAATAAGCGTATTTTTAACAATTCTAAAATTTCAGACCATTTTGCCATTATTCCAACCTCACTCGTGCCTAAGAATCTAAGTGATGCTGAGGAGAAACTTTATGATCTAGTTACCAAGCGTTTTGTAGCAATTTTCTATCCAGCTGCCGAATTTCTCGTAACTACCCGAATCACTCGAGTTGAAAATGAGTCATTCAAAACTGAAGGCAAAGTAATGATTAATCCTGGATGGCAAACAATCTATGGCAAGGGGGCGCAAGAAGCCGACGGAGCGGAGAATAACTCAACTTTAGTTGCTGTAAAACAGGATGAGATAGTTCTTGCTGACGAAGTAAAAGCCACCGTAAGTCAGACTCGGCCGCCAGCAAGATTTAATGAAGCCACGTTGTTATCGGCTATGGAAAGTGCGGGCAAATTAGTAGAAGATGAGGAGTTGCGCGAAGCTATGAGCGCAAAAGGATTAGGCACACCTGCCACGCGTGCCTCGATCATTGAGGGGCTAGTCTTTGAAAATTACTTGCAGCGCGTAGGACGCGAGTTGCATCCCACTGCTAAGGCTTTTTCTTTGATTATACTATTGCGCGGATTGAAGGTATCTGAACTTACATCACCTGAACTGACAGGCAATTGGGAATTCAAGCTGCGAGAGATTGAGCAGAGTAAACTTGAACGTAAGTCTTTCATGGAAGAGATCGCTGATATGACTCGCCATATGGTGGAGCAGGCGAAAGGGCATCGTGGTGAAACCATAAGCGGAGATTTTTCCACACTTAATTCACCGTGCCCTAAATGTGGTGGTGTAATACAGGAAACTTACAAGAAGTTTCAATGTAAAGAATGTGATTTCGCGTTATGGAAAATTCTAGCGGGAAGACAATTTGAAGTAGCTGAAATGGAAGAACTGGTTACACGACGTGAAGTTGGACCATTGCAAGGTTTCCGTAGCAAAATGGGGCGATTATTCAATGCAAATATAAAGCTCACCGACGAGCATAAAATGAAGTTTGATTTTGGTGAAAGCAACGACGAAAGTACAGAGGACGTAAATTTTACTGGCCATGAATCTCTGGGAAAATGTATACGATGTGATGGTCAGGTATTTGAGCATGGCATGAGCTACACCTGTGAAAAAGCTGTTGGTGTTACTCGAACTTGTGATTTCAAAACTGGAAAAATAATTCTTAAACGTCCAATCGAAAGAGAGCAAGTTGTAAAATTATTGCGCTTTGGAAGAACAGATTTGCTGTCTAGGTTCATTTCCAAGAAAGGAAGGCCATTTTCGGCCTATCTAGTAGCTGGTGAGAATGGAAAAACAAGATTTGAGTTTGAGCCGAGACAAGCAAAAATAGAACCTGAAACTAAGATAGCTAAGCCCAAAACAAAAATACCAATAGCCAAGAAATCGATTGCTCGTTAAATGTATGTAACTTAATTTAATATGTGTCAGAGAAGTTCGGTTGTTCTTAGCTTTAGCTCAGGGTAATAATATCCCCTTCCGTGTTGTTTTTGGAAGCAATGTTGTTTACATGTGCATTCCAAAAACAGCAGGAAACAAATATCTCAATATAGATCCCACGATCCAGATGATCAGTATCAAGCTAGAGAGAATAGCTAATCCTTCCCCAAGAGTTGAAATTAGCGTTGAACCCAGGCTTCCAAACTCCTCTTGTCCAGATTCGTTGCGTCTGCTTTTCTTACGCTTCCTAACCCAGATATGAATCCAGATAACAACAGGAATAAGGAGCAAAGAAATTAACAAATGAAATTCAGGGCTATCCATATCTGATCTACCTTTTTAGTAATATATTGTTACTAACATCTTAATTTTCATTTCTAACATTTAGTTTGATACGTGGCTGGTGGAGGAACAGGCTAAAGAAGCGTAGTAAAGCCACATTTCCAACTAATTCAAGCTCAAGTTATCACAGTTTCTACTGCAGGATTTTAATAGCAGACTAGTATTCTTTTTTAATTATGTTTAAGTCTTCGATTGAAAACCCAATAATTTCAGTTCAAAGGCCTACCCTTTTTTCTTGTAGTATGTCTCGCATATCAGAAAGCAACACCTCTTCTTTTGAAGGACTAGGTGGGGGGCAGCACAACCTCCTCTTGTTTTCGTTTATGTGAATTAATCGCTCTTATCACCATAAAAATCACGAATGCTATAATTAGAAATCAAGGACTGTTTGTATAAATTTACCATAGAGAAATAGCTACAGCAGCGACATCACCCGATGCTTTCTTCAATGTGAAAGCGAGTTTGTTAAAGTCTACCTCCCAATTAGTAGCCCAATTGGCGGCATGATTACATCATTGACAAAAGAAGAAACAATTTTGCCAAATGCAGCCCAAACGACGATACCAACCGCCATGTCGACTGCATTCCCTTTTATTGCAAACTCTTTGAATTCAGCCATCATGCTCATAGTGCTCTCCCCCAGTAAGTTAATATGCTGAAAGACAAATTTTATTGATCTTATTGATGTTGCCAATGATGTTTTGTGATTATATCGAAAAATTTTATCTAAGCACAGTTGAACCGCTATGTAGGGAGTCTGATGATAAATACCCCGAAAATTAAATAATTCTATATTCGCCTCATGTCATGAATGAAAAATCTAGTCTACCAATTACAGCAGCGATTACTGTGCATCCAGTTACAAATCGTCATGAATTAAGAACATTCATTGATATTCCATGGCGTGTTTACTCAGATGATCCCATGTGGGTGCCGCCGTTACGTCTCGAGAGACGCCTGCACTTTTCCAAATTTAATCCATATTTTAAACATGCAGAATGGCAAGCATGGATTGCATACCGGGGTAATCTGCCGGTTGGGAGGATTAGTGCTCAAATAGATCAACTCCATCGTCAACGCTATGGTGCAGATACTGGTCATTTTGGCTTGCTAGAAAGCGTGGAGGATACAGAGGTATTCGCAGCACTTACGTACACTGCTGAGTCATGGCTTTCTGAGAGAAACACCAAGTATGTTAGCGGACCGTTTAATTTTTCTATCAATCAAGAGTGCGGTGTCCTCGTAGACGGGTTTGATACACCTCCAATGGTCATGATGCCGCATTCGCCTAAATGGTATGGGCGCTTACTTGAAGAACGAGGCTATCAACCGTTGAAGGATCTGCTTGCGTATTGGGTGAATTTGGACTTTAAGGTTCCCCAATTCATGCGTACTTTGTTGGGGAAGTTTTCTAGTCGGATACATCTGAGAATGATACGCCGCAATCAATTTAAAGCAGAAATGGAGATATTACGTGATATTTTCAATGATGCTTGGTCAGATAACTGGGGCTTCATTCCATTTACTGAGGCAGAATTTTCCGAGCTTGGAAGCGTATTTCGTATACTTCTGAGGGATGAATATATGTGGATTGCTGAGGTTGATGGTGTTCCAGCGGCTTTTTTGGTGGCGATCCCAAATTTGAATGAGATCTTTGCCAAATTTAATGGAAATCTCTTCCCTAACAACTGGCTCCGCTTGTATAAGCATGTTAAATACAGTGAATTTAGTTCGATCCGGGTGCCGTTGATGGGTGTGCGTAAGCAATTCCGAAATACTCCCTTGGGTATAACGCTAGCTTTCATGGTGATTGATGTGCCACGACAACGTCCGCTTGCCATGGGAATACGAGAGGCTGAATTGTCCTGGATACTTGAGGATAATATAGCAATGCGTACAATGCTCAATAGCATTGGTAGTAAGGAGTATAAGCGTTATCGAATCTATGGAAAAAAGTTGTAATCAAATTTTTTGAGAGACAATCTAATGTTTCAAATTCAAATTTCAAGTGAAAAAAATAGATAAATTTGTCGCTCTGGTACTGGCTGCAGATCGTACGGCTAACGACCCTGTTGCCATCAAATCAGGTATGGTCTGCAAAGCATTCGCACCGATCTGTGGGATACCAATGATAATTCGTGTACTAGATGCGCTTGAGGCAAGCGGTATGATTAGATCGATTATTTTATGCGGTCCACCCGAATCCATGCTCCCTGGATGTACGGAATTGGAGCAACGGATAGGACGTGGGGATATAACCTGGGTACCCAACCTTGATTCTCCCAGCCGCAGTGCCAATAGGGGGCTTGAGCATATAGATGAGGGCGTTCCAGTATTATTAACAACGGCTGACCATGCCTTATTGACACCTGAAATCGTGCAGTATTTTTTACGTGAGTCTAGTAAAGCGGATAGTGATGCTACTGTGGGATTAGTTAAACATGAAAATGTCATGGCTAAATTTCCAGGCACTAAGCGTACCGTAATACGGTTTCGTGATGGAAACTTTTGTGGTTGTAACCTCTATACTTTTCTTAACCACCATGGTCGTGATTTGGTTTCATTCTGGAGACGAGCAGAAGATTTGCGCAAACACCCTTGGCGATTAGTTGGGGAGATACTGGGTCCAATGGCTATTTTGTTATATCTACTCAGGATATCAACACTTAATCAAGCGCTGAACGCTGTGTCGGCTAAAGCCGGCGTTAGATCACGGGCAGTTATCATCCCCTATGCTCGGGCTGGTGTCGATGTAGATAAGGCGGAGGATATAGTGCTTGTAGAATCTATTTTGGAGGAAGCAATGCCCCTATCTTTTAATAAGAATGGAACCTCGTAGCGTTTTCCCATGTAGCAAGATGATTGCATTCCAAGGTTTGCAAGAGAGAGTTTGTGAAAATAATTGAGAAATATATCATACGTGAGCTATTGATGCCGTTCACGGTGATTATGGCGATTCTGGTCGGGCTATTTTCTGCTTTAAGCAGTGCCAATTTTTTGGCGGGGGCTGTGACAGAATCGGTTGGTATTGCCGGCATGCTGAAGTTAGTACTACTTAAGACTTTAATCGCCTTAGAAGTGCTTGTACCAGTCGCTCTCTATGTTGCCGTAATCATCGGTCTTGGCAGAATGAATAAGGACCAAGAAATTAACGTATTACGTTCTGCAGGTATTAGCGAACTGCGCATAATATATTCTGTGCTTTTAGTTGCAATTCCAGTCGGGATTATCAGTGGCGCACTTTCTATGTTTGTTCGCCCTTGGGCTTATGAAGAGAATTATATTTTGAATGCGCAGGCAGAAGCTGAGTTAAATACAGACAATTTCCAAGCTGGACGTTTCTATGGAAGCGAAAAAAGTGGCAGAGTAGTTTATATTAACTCTAAGGATGAATCTGGTAAGCAGATGAGACAAATATTTCACTACATTAATGGAATTAACGGAAGGGAGATCCTGGTCGCTCAGGAGGGGATACAACAAAAGCCAGCTCGAGGTCATCGACCCCAAATACATTTATTCAACGGCCATATTTATCGACTCTCCCACTCTTCGACAAAAGATACTGTTACTCATTTTGGAAAACTAGTCTACTTCACTGATAGTGGTAATGAGCTAGATTACAAGCGAAAATCTGCCTCCACCATGGTGCTGATGAACTCGAGTCAACCACGTGAAATTGCCGAACTTCAATGGCGTCTTTCTCGACCTATAGCAACAGTTTTACTAGCTCTGATTGCCATACCATTTGCTCGTACTTCACCTCGACGAAAAGGGGGGGAGAGAGTCTTTTTTGTTGCAGCTCTTGTTTTTGCAATCTATTACATTTTGAACGGGTTGGCCCAAACGTGGGTGGAGCAGGGGATAATAGGTAGCGTACCTGGAGTTTGGTGGTTATACATTTTCATGCTCATTATTTCACTTAATTTGCTTTTCCCTGATTCCTGGAGACGGTTATTTCGTTCTAGATGATCTTAATAATAAATCGATATCTTGCTTTTCAGGTTTTTATTGGCCTGTGTATTGCTACAGCGGTACTTTTGCCATTGATGGGTTTCCTAGATTTGTTAGGTCAACTCGATGATGTGGGTAAAATGTCATATGAGCGCAAAGAGCTATATCGTGTCAAAGATGCTTTCCTGCACACTGCGCTAATGTTGCCACGCAGGTTAATTCAACTTGCTCCATTTATTGCATTATTGGGTACTGTAATCGCATTAGGGCGATTAGCCATTAATTTAGAACTTACCGCATTACGAGTGGCGGGTATTTCTCCCACTCGTTTAAGCTTGGCTCCACTCGTAGTTGGCCTAATCTTTGTACTATTTATTGCCATACTGGAACAATTTGTTGCACCACAATTTCAGCAGAAGGCCCTTTTACAACGAGCTGTAGTGCTTGAGCAGAGCGTACATCTTGGTAAAAATCTTGGTATTTGGACACGAAACGAAAAAAATATATTACGTATTGGTGAGATGCTAAATGATAAGAGGGTGATAAATGTAGAGGTGTTACATTTTGATGACAACGGTGCTCTGCTAACTTATACCCATGCAAAATATGCCGACATCATTGATGACAATTTGTGGGAATTAAGGGAAGTAATTACTAAGACGTTTACAGAGAATCAAATTGTATCTGTAAGCACTAGTTCGATGAGTTGGAAATCATTCCTAAATCCAAGCGATATCTCGACTTTAAATAAAACACCGGAGAGTCTGTCACCTCTTGAATTATTTCAACATGTACGTTTCTTACGAACTACAGGCCAAGAAGCGGATGCATATGCACTTGCTTTGTGGCGAAAAGCTGGAGGGGGCTTCACAACTATTGCAATGTTGCTCCTTTCCATACCTTTTGTTCTAGGATCTACTAGAGCTGGTATGGCCAACAAGTTGGTGCTTGCAGCCATGGCCGGCATTTGTGTCTATTTACTTGATCAGATTATAGCAAACGCTGGCCTGTTGTTACATTTGAACCCAGCTCTGACCGCTCTATTCCCAGGATTAGCGCTGATCGTCTTAGCTAATTTTTGGTTACGTAGGATTCCTTAGTTGTTTGCCCAGTATCCTTTGGTAGGACTATAAAGCACAAAAATTTATTTTTGGATGACTTGTTGTTGTGGTAGTAATGTCGCAGATAATGTAATCTGCGTGGTCCTTTTTAACTAAATAGATATTATTGAATGTGTTGCAGAACCATATTTCATGATTTCAAGCCAAGATAATATCTAAAAATAATTTAAAACCCGGAAATGGCGATTTTTATTTATATCATTGGTAATAGTGAGATTGACGTTTGGGATCTAAGTGGTCGAGAACGTTTGCAACGTATGTTAAAGGTTTTCAAGAATCAGGTTACCCTGGTTGATGACCTTAGCATTGTTCCAGAGGGGGCGCAGGTTTTGTTTCTATGCGCGGATCATTTGTTTGATGCGAGAGTGTTATCAGCATTAGTCCACACGCGAAAGAATTTTATGTTGGTTAGTGATAGTGACGAAACGGTTGCTATCTGCATTGCTGATGGCAGCGCACCTAATGTACTTGCGGATTTTCTAGGTGAAGGTAGGGGACATACTATCTCTACTTTTTCTCGCTACACACTAGATGACTTAAATGTAGAGCTTCAGCAAAAGAATCTGAAGAAGAAAGCTGCGCCCTACGTGCTATTTATTAGTAGTTCTAACTACAAGCTTCTCGAATCAGAATTGTTTGCCGGATCATACAAGGGTGTAACTGATTTAGTTACGAAATGGATCTGGCCTGTGCCTGCATTTTGGTTTACTCACCTTTGTGTGCGCATTGGTTTGCAGCCCAATCATGTCACTCTAATTAGTCTAGTATTTGCTGTGTTGACGGGGATTGCATTTTGGCATGGCAATTACAGTATAGGATTGGTTATGGGATGGATCATGACTTTCTTGGATACCGTGGATGGAAAATTGGCAAGGGTGACTGTTACTACGAGTCGCTTTGGTGATGTACTTGATCATGGTCTCGATATAATTCATCCGCCACTTTGGTATATGGCATGGGGCGTGGGTTTAACTGCAGTATCAATATCGATACCCGACTTGCAAATACTAATGTGGTTGATGTTTATTGGTTATATAGGTGGCAGGGTATGTGAGGGGGTATTCCAGTTTTGGATAGGGTCATTTGATATGTTTATCTGGCGCAAGTTCGATTCATTTAACCGGTTGATTACTGCCCGGCGCAACCCTAATCTGATATTGTTGACATGTAGTTGGTTGATAAATCAACCAGAACTTGGCTTTTTGTCGGTAGTTATATGGCAACTGCTCTCTACGGCTATTCTTGTTATGAGAGTAGTTTTTGGCTGGCGTGAAAGACGGCATTATGGCCCGTTGAAGTCGTGGTTTGAAGAAATCATCCAAAGCCGAGATGAACGAGAGCTGGCAGTACGGATTTTTACACGAACACCGGTTAGTATAAATGACAGAAGAGTTACGAATTAAAAAAATACAAATGGGAGGGGCTAAAATTGGCTTACTTTTCAACCCTCTAAGTGGACGATTTCGCAAGCGTAAGGGCGTAATAATGCATGTGTTGGAAGAAATTCCCGGTGTAATTATTCAAGAAGCTACGAGTGCTGATGAGTTTAATGCAACAGTGAGCGATTTCATGGCTACTGGTATTGATTTGCTGGTAATTGCAGGTGGAGATGGTACTGTACAGGCAGTTATAAATCATTTGTTTATAACGCATCCTCTTGAAAATTGGCCGATTCTTGCAATATTACCCGGTGGCACGACCAATATGACGGCGCTTGATTTAATTAGTCACGATGTCCCAGAAGACGCTGCACGAAATTTAAGCAAATACTTGTTGACTCGGACATTACCCTCATTAGTACGACGACATGTATTGTGTATAGAGCAAACAGGTTCTGTTAAAGTGTATGGTATGTTTTTCGGAGTTGGTATTATTGCTCGTGCTGTAATATTCTCCAGAAGCAGGATCAAGCAAATAGGAATCACTGGAGAAGTTTATTCAGGCTTAATCATGTTTGGTTATATTGTTGGATTGATTCTTGGGTGCCGCAAAGGGGCATGGGCGCCAGCACAGACGACAACGATCAGGGTAGGTGAAAAGACTTGCAATGGTGCCCAATTGATTTTGTTTGCCAGTACGCTTGATCGCTTGCTATTTAATATGCATCCGTACTGGGGACAGGAGCAGGAACCGATTCATGTTACATTTATCGAGCAGCGTCAGAAAAATCTTTTACGATCGATACCTTCAATAATTTCAGGAAAAGGTGCGACTCTCAAGGAGCATGACGGTTATCATAGTCACAACAGCAGTACGCTGGAGCTAGCGATAGATGACGATTATATTGTTGACGGTGAATCTTACCGAGCAGCAAGTCAGAACGGGCCGTTAAAGATTTCGGCAGCTGGCCCTATCACTTTCCTGACTTGGTAGTACACAAACGGATTTCACGGACCTGTATCAATGACAGATCATGTATCAACATTGGATAGAAAGATCCCGGATAGCTTAGTTTCCGAAGTCGCATCTATAGGATCAAGGGATGTGTCGGAAGATTTTTCAATCTTTGTTGAAGAACTGAAATCACGTTTTGAGTCATCACTAGATGCCATTATTCTTTATGGGTCTTGTTTGCGTTCCTATGAAATTGGCGATGGGGTAGTTGATTTTTATACCGTGGTGGACGATTATAGCAATGCTTACCAAGAACATTACTTGCGCTATTTCAATGCATGGTTACCGCCGAATGTGTTTTATCTTGAGGTATCTAGGCAGGAGAAAACATTTCGTGCTAAATATGCAGTTATTTCAATAGCAGACTTCGAGAAAGGAAACCAATATTGGTTTCATTCGTACCTATGGGCACGTTTTGCTCAACCTGTGCGGTTATTGTATGTTCGAAATGAAGCTATTCACCAGCGTGTTTACTATTCATTAGCGCATGCAGTAGTTGCATTTCTTACCCCTACTATTTCGGTGTTGGGCCCGCGTGTAATAACTGTGGAAGAAATTTGGGTCAGGGGTTTGACTCTCACCTATGCGGCTGAACTTAGGCCTGAGCAGGAATCGCGTGCTTGTCAGCTTGCTAAACTCAATTTGGATGATTACATAAGGCTGACCGAATATGCTTTGCCTTCTCTGGTGGGAATACTTGAGAAATTGCCGGAGGAGCATCAAGGACAAGTCCACTACCGATGCTTAACTGATGAGGCTGAGCGCCGAAATTCTTTGAGGCGTTGGCGATTGCGTCGTTGGCAGGGACGGGTTCTTTCCGTGCTTCGGCTGATAAAGGCGACATTTACCTTCCGGGACTGTATTGATTATGCCGCATGGAAGATCGAACGTCACACTGGGATTCGTATTGAAGTTACTCCAAAACTACGCCGTCATCCAGTATTATGGGGCTATAAAGTTTTTTGGAAACTATTGCGACGCGGTGTATTACGATAACAATAAGTGACTTTATTTTGCCATGTGCGTTCAGGCGATATATAAGATCCCAGTATATGTTTTAGATAAAAAGGAGGTGAAATTTTGACTATCTAACTGGAATATATTTAAGTTCAAGAACTGTATTCTTTGTTGTCAGATTAATTTCTTTCAAATACGAAACAAATCTCTCCCCAATTTTTTGTTGTTTTAGACTTTACTCTTAGGCCTGCCTGCGCCATCAGATTTACTGCCTCTTGTTGTTCTTCATCAGTCCCTAATTCTACGATAACAGACCTAATAGCATGATTGCTGAGCACATTCTTTGCACCTTTAATAATAGAGACTTCTATGCCATCAACATCAATCTTAATATAATTGGGAAATGGGAAATTCCACACCGCGCACAAGTCATCCAGCGTTACTCCAAACATGCCCTGTATATGATTGGCTGAAATCTTCATGTTTTTAAGATCTTCTTTTCCAAATTGTGAACGGTTACCACCGGGAATAAATTTAGGAATATACAGTTTAGAAAATTCACTATTTCCAGATACGGCAACACAATAGGACGTAATATTATTTTCAAGTTTATTTAGGTATATATTTTTATTAAGCAAATAATAATTTATGCTCTGAGGCTCAAAAGCAAACACATGAATTTTTTTACCATGTTTTTTGACAGGATACAGAGAATATTGACCGATGTTTGCACCCAGATCAAAATAACACGAATCAGGTTCAAAGCTATCGAGCCAATCTAATGTATCCGGTTCTTTAACAGAATAAGTTTTTGCTCGTTTAAGGGTTCGCCAATTATCTACTGCAATACGTATTGATTGCCCTCTAACGCTTACTTCTGTAAAGCCGCCTTTTATTCTATAAAGAGTTAATAGAAAACCTGACCAAAATTATTTTAAGAATAA
>QIFK01000185.1 GCA_003230615.1 Nitrosospira sp.
AACTGGAATTTATAGTTCATGGCGAGATATGATTCGAAGATGTACTAGTCCTAATCTTAAAAATTATAAATATTATGGAGATAGGGGTATTGTTGTTTGCAAAAGATGGATGGAATTTTCTAATTTCCTCAAAGACATGGAGAACGAATGGAGACCTGAACTTACCATTGAAAGAAAAGACAATAACAAAGGGTATTTCCCTAGAAATTGTCGATGGGCAACAAAAAAGCAACAAGCCAGAAATAGACGAAATAATCACCTAGAAACATTTAATGGTAAAACTCAATGTTTAGCAGAGTGGTCAGAAGAAGTTGGAATTCCTGCAAGAATTATTCAGCAACGGATAAGTCGTGGTTGGATGCCAGAAAAAACACTAACAACACCAGTCCGTAAGAAAAGGAAAAAATAATGGCAGCACCTCTTTCTGGAATACTAAGAAGTATCAACAGAAACAAAAATCGTCCTTTGAATATACTGATGGCCAACAATCACGAGGGCTACAGTGCAACCCTAGCAAAGACTGGTCATAACTTTTATGTTTTACAACATGCTAAATTTCATAAATGGAGCAACAAAGAAAGGTCTATTCCTTCTAACTTCTTCTTTTTGGAAGGGAATGAAATTGCGCAACAATTAAAAACAGACATAGCATTTGATCTAGTTTTAACTCAAAACAGAATTGATCATTATCCGATTTTTATTCAACTAGCTAAACAGCTTAACTGCCCATTATTACAAATGGAACACACATTGCCATGGCCGGATTGGAACGACTCGACAACCGAGCGCATAGGACATCTCGAATGTGATCACAACATCTTTGTTGCCGACTTTTCTGTTGGAGCATGGTTCCACGATTCCAAAGACCCAAATGTACAGATTATTCACCACGGCATGGATACTGACTATTGGGATGGCTGGGTCGGCGGTGATGGGAAGATAATGACTGCTGTTTGGGATTACATAAAAAGAGATCGAATATGCGGCTTCTCTATATGGAAAGAGGTTACCAAAGAATTACAGGTCAATCCTTGGGGTGAAACACCCGGCCTATCAAAAATGGCCGACAGCACAGATCATCTTAGAGAACTGTATAGTAATGCCTCCGTATTTCTAAACACCACCCTTTGGTCGTCTTGCCCATTCTCTCTACTAGAAGCAATGTCTGTAGGCTGTCCGATAGTGACAACAGCAACTACATCCATACCAGAGTTTATAAAGAATGGAGTAAATGGGTTTATCACTAATGATCCAATAGAAATGAAGAAACATCTCGTAGAACTAATCGAAGATAAAGATATGGCACTTGAGATTGGTGCTGCTGGAAGAGAAACTGTTCTGAAGCAGTTCGGACAAAAACAATTTATAGACGCATGGAATGAGGCATTTAGAAAAGTTTCTGAATGTCCAACTGGTAGATATTGATGAAATGGAGAAAATCAATATGAAATTGAACCTTGGTTGTGGACATGACATCCGTACTGGATATATCAATATTGACAAAATACCACAAGGACAAGCATCGCCAGATATATACAGGCAGGGAGATATTCAGTCATTGGATTGGCTAGTTGAAGACGGTACTGTAGAAGAGATAATTGTTATTGATAGTTTAGAATACTTGCCAACAGCAGTGATTAAGATGGCTTTGATTAACTGGGCTAAAAAATTATCTGATGGAGGAACACTTAAACTTCTAGTGCCCGATTGTCATGCTATATCCAAAGCCTTTGCGATTGGTCAATTCAATCTTCAACAATATTCAAACATGATTCTTGGTACTCAAGAAGGGAACGACAACAGACTGGCTGTTATAGACGCCACTACCCTTTTTGATATACTACAGGAATTAGGATTGACTATTCATCTTAAGAGATATGAAGGTGTTGCAATTTATGTAGAGGCAATAAAATGATAACAACAGGTTGTGAGGGGTGTTGTTTTTTGAAGAAAGACAACCAAGATAAGGCGTGTGTCCTGAATCAGATGTGCGCATCAAAAGATGGACAAGCATTTACTCCTGGATATTGTCGAATGTGTCGCAGCAATGCGTGGGCCAAGAAGCAGAAAGATTTATCAGTAAAGACTCTCTATGGCCAAGTTATGGAAGAGCGAGCTATTAAAATGGACTTATTGGTATTCTTTGATGAAGCATTCAATACTTTAGCCCATCTAGAACGGACACTAAACACTGATTGGCATAACAATTGTGTGCAAAAAATCATTATACTAGATGTTACCGGATTTGGAAATCGGCAAAATTTAGCCCTACAATATCTCAACAGCAAAAAACACACAGTACCAATCACAGTAGACAGTAGTGTGGAGCACGAGTCTGTTAGCCAACGAGGTGACTCAATCAAAAGACTTTCTAATAAGGTGACAGCACCATTCTTTTTTGCAATACCCGCTGGTACAATATTGAATAATTTCGATATATTTGCCAGAATGATCCAATATGTTCCGAGCAGGGTTATTCACTGGTCGGTTCCTTTTACGGTAGGAAGTACGGCTATTATTCCAACAGAATTCAATTATGGACTTTTTATTACGGCACCATATAAATCACTCATGAAATATCCTGAAGTCGAATCATTTACAAAACAGTTAAAGAAAGAGGAACTTGAAACTGAGATGGGGCTTTCCTGGTTGTGTGCTGATGTGTGGTTATCATGATAAAAGATAACGAAAATGTAACCATTATTATAGCTACTCATAACAACTCAACAACCATTAAGCGAGCAGTTGAATCTGTAACAAAAGGTGTTCGTCCAGCAAATCAAGTTATAATCGGAGATAACGATTCACAAGATGGTACATATGATATCCTTTGCGAAATGCTTGGTGCAAAATCCGTGACAATAGATGACAAAACTGGATTGCCGCCACAGTTTGAAGGTCAAATTGATGGAATACCAGTAAAGATTTTCAGGAAACGACTAAGCACTATAGGCAACACATTAAACATAGCTATGCAAATGAAATGGCAAGGTGTAACCATATTCGGTTTCATGGACCCAACTAGTTGGTATGCTCCAGACAAAATATCGCAAGCGATAAGAGTTTTCAATGGTCACCAATCTATAGCATGTGTAGTTAGTGATTTCTATAATCACCATTCAGACGGCAGGACAGAAAGAGTCTTCAGATGTTCTTTTGACATGCAACAATTCTTAGCACATTTTCCGTATGACCGTAATTTTTTGATTAGACAACAAGTATTTCCAAAGTTGAAAAGAGGTTTTGATGATCAAATGTCTGTCAGGGAGGATTACGACCTAATACTGAGAGTATCTGAGATAGGATTGATTTATCACATACCGGTACCACTGCATCATAACACCATTTCTAGTATTGATGAAGATGATAGGCAGTCTATAACACAATGCGAAAATAGTGCTAGACAAATGGCAGCGAAAAGAAGGGGTCAACCAAGTGTCTAAAAAAAACAAAAATACCAGACACAAAGATGCTTTCCGTAGAAAAGAAAATGCCACTGCCGAAATGGACAAGCTTGGACTGAAACTAGACGACGACATAGCTTTGGTTGGCTTTGTTTTCAAATATCTAGCTGTTTCTCATCTGACATACTTGGGACTTTCATCTATCAACCAACTATGTAAGAAATATGTCGGTATAGATATCTGTGTATTCTCTCAGCATATAGTCCAACCATGTATACCACTGCTTTGTCCTGTGTTTGGTATGTCTGATTTAATCAGATGGAATAATCATCCACTAATAACAACTAGCATAGGCACTACAATAGCTGCATTGTCTAGTAATGCACCTATAGTCTATCATTATGCTTTCGACCCAGAATTTATAGACAAGCATCACATAGAACCTGCTGATTTATTTCCAGCATTCTGTGATCCACGAGTACGGGTTATAGTGAGACATGAATCTCACAAAGAATTGATTGAAGAGGAATTCGGTATTAAAACCAATGATTTAATTGTGCCAGATTGTGATGCAGAATTGTTGGTTAAATTAGTGTTAAAGGAGATGAAAAATGACGACAAAGACAAAGCCGCCGACAAAAATGGGTAAACCTGAACTAAAGGAAGCGCTGCTTGCGCTAGGTTACAAAGAAGAACAACTTACCGACGATCAAGGAAAGGGTCTAAAACGACCTGCGTTGCTTGATAAACTCAATGCACACAAACAGGTAGAAGAAGGTCTTATGATTATTGTTGACGAACATGAAGATGATGATGTTGGCATAGCAGTTGTGCAAGACGAACAAGGTGAGCAGGAAAACTCAGAAGAAGTTCTACCAGAAGAACTTGATCCTCCAACACCAAACGATCCAGGATGGACACAGTATGTGCTTGGGAAATTCCTAGAAGACGAGGTGGATGGCAAGAATCCTCGTGTAGAAGGATTGCGACGGGTGGCTGGGGAACTCGTTGGAGAACTTATGGAAGAAGGGTGTGACCTAATAGCAGCCCCGACTGAGGAAAACCGATTCAGAGCATGTGCAAAAGCGTGGGGAGTATTCCTAACTCCAGATGGACATACGAAGCGATTTGAGGCACTAGCAGATGCCCACAGTGAGAACTGCTTTGAAGACTACGCTACATATCTAGTCGCTATGGCAGACACAAGGGCAAAAGGTCGAATGTATCGCAATGCTTTGTGTTTGAGGCGTGTTGTCTCTGCCGAGGAAGTCAGCAAGACTATGGGTGCCGCCATTGACGTACAGAAGGGTGGTGCCATTCACACTAGCCAAATCAGCATGATCAGAATGATATCGGACCGCAACGATTTCGATATAGGCGAAGTGCTTAATAATTTGGGTATTAAATATGAACTCAATGAATCAACTGGGGATGTCAACTTACAGTCGTTGACTTACGAAGACGCTCTCGCTGCCGCCAAGAGTATGCGAGAAATTAAAGAAGCTAAGGAGACAAAGTAATGGGAGACGAAAAAAAGTTTAGTAAGGGCTTTGTCTTGTACAAGGCAAGGGTGGATGGGAACGGCGCTGCTTCACAGTGGAATTTAGGATCAGACAAAGAATGTGTCTTCCTAGAAATGGCAAACCAAAAAGGCAAGGATGATAGCGGCAACGCTAGGTTTGACTGGGATAACAAGATTCGTTTCAAACTTGGAGACGCAGATATCGGAGAGATTCTTTCAGTACTTGTTGGACTCCAGTCTGCTGTTGGCCCATTCGATTCAGCTAGTAAGAAACACAAGGGTCTATTCCATTCAAACCAGAACGGAAATGCTATCTTGTATTTCGGGAAGGATGATAACGGAAGGTTCAGAATTTATCTAAGTGTAAAACGTGGAGATACGAAGACAGTTGTGCAACACACACTCAGCAAGGGCGAAGCGTGTTTCCTTAGTACACTATTGCGTCGTGCTATAGAAGTGATGTACTTATGGGATTAACCTGAATTGCTTTTGACTTTTAGGTCAACCTCCATACGTTCCATCAGGGCTTTCAAAACAGATACATCAGTTCGTAAGTCTCCAACAGTATTTGTTAAATTAGCAATGCTTATCTGCAACTGAGTCATCTGGCCAGCTATAATTTCAGCGAAGCGATCCAACTCTTTTTGGGTCGCTTTTTCATGTGCTTCGTCAGCTATCACCATGGCAGCTATCTCAGTCGTATGTCTCACTAGTGTGTCACTAAGTCGTTGCTTCTCTACACCCATAGAGAATGCTGTACCAGCTATACCTCCGATAATTCCAACAATCAAGCCGACAAAACCATATAATGTGTGTTGTTTTTTTGTCATCTTATCCCCCTAGCTCTATCTGTTCTAATATGTCTCTTTGCCAATGATCTCGGGTTATAATTAAAAAGTTCAATCCGTGTTTCTCATAGAAAGCTTCTTTCCTCTTAAGTTTATCATCTGAACGAACTTCCATCAAGCCATCATACTCAATCCACAAGTCGTAATCAGGTAGATAAAAATCCGATATACTACGACTTGGTTTTGGAAGATGTTTGTGTGGTTCATACTCGATGTCGTTCATCAGAAGCCAATCAGCAACATTTGCTTCAGACTTAGAATCGTAAGTTTCGCCGTCCAGTCCTATTTCTTTTCGCCACATAAATCACCTTAAAAGAAAAAAAGGGAGCTATGATCGTCGGGACAATCAACACTCCCTTAGTATTCATGTAAGAAATCGTTTACAAGTATTCGAGTTGCACGTACAAACCGAAGGCTTCCTTTGAACCAATGCTCAACGGAGTAGCAGAAATGCAAGTATACCAGTCGTGACGTACATCCTGTGAATCAGTACCAGACGGACTGAGACCACCACTAGCGGAACTGCTAAGTAGCGCCACAGTGACACCGGAACCGGACGGTGCGACCCATCCAGGATGACTCGCCGGTGCCAACGCAGTACCACTTGAGCTAACACCAGAACCGCCGTTAGCAACCTGAAGCACCTGGGTTTTTACACCAGTGGCTCCAGCATTAATGCTTGTGCGATCGAAGATGCGAAGCTCTGCGTTCTGGGTTTTAACCGCACTATCGAATGTAAATCGTACATTCAATGTACCAGAATTGATAATAACTGCTGATGGAACGATTGCTGGAGCACCATTGATGATTACACCAGAAGTCACAGTGTCATACTTACCATTCGTAGCTGTTGGACCTGCTGGAGCACTGCCATCACTCGCACTGATAAAGGTACTATCTTGATACTGCCCGACTTGAACCGAAGTTCCGAATGATGCTCCAAAAAAGCCTAAACCAGACGCATTAAGGTCCACCCAGACTCCCGCGCCTTGTCCTGCGTAAAAGTTAATCGCTGCTGCCATGTCTTTCACCTCCCTTCAATTTTTTCAAAACCGTTTTCTAACCCGTTTGATTATACACCAATAACCATCAACTGTGGTTGTTGTATCACTTTATTTTTTACAAATATTCTAACTCAAAGGTCGCGCCGAACTGTTTATCTCCCAATTGTGTAGGAGTACAACTCAAGGCGACATACCAGTCATGTTGAGCACTAAGCTCTTCAAAGCCAGCCTTTCGTACCCCATTCAATCCTGGAGAATTGACTACAGATATATAGTTAGAACCAGACGCACTAATGTCTGACCACACTGCATCGCTATAAACACTCTCTACTGTCTGAATACGACTTTGATGACGAATCTCTGCTACGAGAAATGTTAGATTACTAGCAGGTGTTGTCTTGTTTGCTAGGCCACCGGTAAAACTACCATCAAACACATACAGCTTAGCCTGTTGAGTAAAAATTGCAGACCCGTGTGTAAATCTGATGTTGATGGTAGCCAATTCATTAGGCAAGTTCCTTAATGCAATACCAGAACCTTCCTGGCCGTGAATAACACCAGATGCACCATTGTATTTGTTATTATTGCACTCAAAACTCTCGACAGCACCACTTGCATTTGTAACAAATGTACGTCCGTTATAGCTGCCTATAGCTACAGCCGCACTAAACCCTGTATCCCCGAAAAAGCCCAATCCAGAACTTGCAGGAACAAGGGTATCTTCACCAGCATACAATTCCAATGTTGCCATATCTTTCCTCCCTTCGTTTATACACCTTATACTTCAACACTATAGGTTTTAGAGTTCATATTTGTTCCAGTAATACTAAAAGACAATTGTAGAGCTGGAGATGTAAAATTCTTGACATTATCTGGATTTCCCAAAGAAGTGTGAGATTCTACGGGAGACAATAGTTCTATATCAGGACCGGAGATAATAGCATTTTCAAACCAAAACTCAGGTTTCATACGCATGAGCATTAGTAGTGAGTGGGAAGAATCCAAACGTGCTGTCATTCTAATTGAATTACATCCAGGGCTTAACACAAATGTTTTATTAAAATCAACGCCCAAAGGAGTCTGATCTGCAACGATTGGAACGATTGGGTTAATCTCAAGGGTGAATGGACTGTTTAATATCTGGGAAATTTCTGAACTGCTGTCTTCAAATGTTTCTTCAGTTTTAAGATCGCTGGTGTCTAACCATGATTTATCCCAACTGAACTCATTAGTTATAGAAGTTGATATTTTTATTTGTTTTGCGACTACTTCTCTTGCATTAACAATGAATGGTCCAATAAATCTTACTATATCTTCCTCTTCTTCTGCATCAAAAGCAACATCAACAGTAGTACTTTCAAACCAGTAGTTAGTAGGGTCTTCTATTAAATTCTTAGAGATAGCGTTGCCTTCTAATGTTATAGTTTGTAATTCCAAACTTGCATTTGATATATTGACGACGAAATCCACCAACATATAAGAAGCTACAGAAATTATTCTTCCCTTTTCTAGGTCATCATACTCATTTATGAATTCTTTGAAATAAGTACCGCCAACCATCTGAAGTGGAACTGTGTTTATTACGGAATTTAATTCTGTTATCGACCTGTAGTCACCCATATTATTTGGTCCATCATGATATAGTGTTGATCCAGTTAATATATTCAGAGCTTCTAGAGGTTGAGCAGTATTGCTTTGAAAATAAGATGTACCTTTTGCTTCAAAGCTTTGCGTTTCTCTAATTGTAGTAAGCGGATGATCATAAGGTCGTCCCAAGTAATTCTCAAACGTATCGTGGTCTTGATCATCCCAAGGACTAGTAGGATCAACAAGTGTAAAATCCATAGAAACTTTATTGTTTAAGGTTGATGAAGAAGTTGCAAGTTGTTGTATTATATCTCTAAAATATTGTATTATATCTAAATAAGAACTCAATGCTTTGTTATTGAACAAGTCTGTCAAATTTTGTAGTTCTATTGTATTTGTGGAAGGTGTATGAGTTGCTGGGGTAATTACACCTGTCGGATCAACATTAAATGTTTTGAACCAATCAGAAGGTATTTCTGTAAATACTGGATAAATATCTGACAAACCTACTGTGACAATAGAACCGTTTGCCAACGATAAAGGCATATCAATGTTAACGATAGGGTCAAAACTAATTGGATTGCTTCCAGCATGTATATCTAACAACATACGCAAACCATAAGACATTCTACCAAATGTATCCAATAGACCTAGTATATGCCCAGGATTTTTATAATCTATTCCTGGATTTCCCTTACCAAGTCCATCGTGATTACCCCCAGGCGTATATATCGTAGGCATATAATCAATAAACTCATATGGATCAAAACCAGCAGCTACTAATGTTGTTGGATTTGGATACAGGATGCCTTGATATCCACCACAGAATATCCCTTTGTCTGGCTGAAAAGGGTTGTACCCCTGTAAAGCCAAACTGAGCAGTTTATTATCAGTTAAAAGACCTATTGCCATATTGTTCAATAATCCTATCCTACGCTTGCGGTGGCGCAAAAAGTTGTGGAGCTTGTTCTATGAACGGTATGTATGGACCACTTTCATCAGTCAAAGAAAATATGCTGACAGTGACACGAGTTCCAACAGGTAGCAAAGCTGGTCTTAAGTCTAGCTCAGACAAATTCCTAACATTAGTCCATTCTTCTTCTAGCCAAGTTGCTGAAAGAATTGAATTACTAAAACCCCCAGTAAGTACAGAAGCTAAATTCAGTCTTTTGACAGTATACGTTGGAGTTATGGAGCTAGCAAACGTAATTATACCTAGACCGCCTTCTGGTCTTTCAAATACAAAATCTCTGTCTACACCTGTTGGACCTCTAAGGTCATCCCCCGTTTCTGGCTCTGGAGATACATCAAAAATTTCTTCTTCCCTGGGTATTGTATCGTTGTTTGGTTCTTGTCTCTTAAACTCACCAAGTTCACGAGTAAACAAATTCATCATATATCTTGTCGTGATACCGTTAACGCCAAATCTAACAACAATCTCTGTGATACTGCTTCCTGTCCCAACAGATTCTCCTATATTGATACTAGGAATTCCAGCAACTTCTAACTGTCCAGTATTGATGATAGATAAGTTGGGCAGCACCGAAGTTTTTCTTTCAGCAATAACTCTTAGTAGTTCTTGTGCTGTTGAGTTTAAGTTACCACGAATACCGAAAATCCATGGAACCAAATTGTTATCAACAGATAAATCCGATCTACCTTTTCCTAGAAGTGAACTTCGTATATTGGGGGCGGTGGTGTTCCATGGTCCATAGCGAATACCTCTGTCTCTCAGCGGTATCCATGCTTGTGATATCTTATCCTGACGTGTCAACCTATCTTCATTAGCTGTTCTCCCACCAGAATCGAGATCAAGTCTGGTTAGAGCGATAGGCAGTGTTATGATTAAATATCTACATTCTTGCTGAACAGTACATTTCATAAATGACTTACCATCCCGTTGTATTAAATTGTTAGAATTTTCAACCAATGGAGCCCAAGTAACCTTATTTGATCCTCCAAAAATTTCGGAAAGTTCAACAAAGGCACCCCACTTGCCACCATCTGTTGTCATTCTGATAAGTGTGTTTGGATCACATAATGTATTAACAAGTGGATGACTGACGCCCTCCCACCATCCGGCACTAACCAATTCTGGAAAATTAGGCAAATCTTTTCCTGATTCAGATAATTCATTCTTATTCAACTGGATATAGAATTTTTTTCCCCAAAAATTATTCATATACCTTTTCAGGGAAGCAAGATCAGTCTTATCCATTTTGTCATCTAAGTCGCCATTTAACACATCTTCCATTTCTGACACATCAGTTCCGACCCTACGTACCGCACAGTTAGTCTCGTCTTTTGTTGGATAAGAAGGGCTAGACAAAGGAACACCAGAAGAATCAAAACCCCAAAATTGCTGTAATCTAGAACTCCCGAATAGCTTTAATTCATCCTTAATTCCACCCCAGATAACTTTGTTTGTAATTATGTCATTATTCTCAAAGCCTTCGATACGACGGATAACATTACCTGAATGTAAAGCAGCTAATTCCTCTAAACCCAATATGTTCGAATTAACTATCCCAGTGATTCTTCTGACGATTCTGATTGCTATGACTATCGTGTCATCAGTAGAACTTTTCCGTTCAGATTCCACCCACCAATCTGCTCCGACAGCATTGCAGAATTCAGTAATTGTAGATACTAGTGATCTTACTTCTCCTGTGAAAAAGTACTGATTTATTCCTTCTCCAGAAAAATTTGTCAAATCTTTCAAGGCAGTCATGTCTACTTCATACACATCATTGCCATACACAAGAGTAGAAGCTTCAACTCTATCTATTATAGTTGAAAAAAGTGTGCCATTCTCTTTAGCGACACAATCTACATCGGGAGAACCGGAACTGGATAATGGTCCTATATACACAACATTGGTGTCTACTAAAATTGCCTCTATCTCTGGTTGATCGACGTAAATGTTAGTCAGATTTGCTGAATCCAGAACAGTCCTACAATCAGTCAATCTAACAGAATATACCCCAGTCCCAGCAACGTCTGTCATTACATTTTCCCACGACTGAACGATTCCTAGCAAACTCAATGATCCGAATTCAATAAGTTGTGCTGATCTTACATCGTTTTCTGCTAATGTAAAGTCTTGATCAGTTTCTTGTATTACTGTAACTGTAAAAACTATAGGTTGACCATTGAATCCCATTTGAGATGTAATGTTCTTTAGCGAGCAGCCAAAAATCTTTGACGTCACAGCCCCGGATATTTGTGTAAATATAGTTTCATCCATAAGATTAACCTTCTGTTACTGTGTGTGTTCTATTTCTTGTATATTTACCAGTACTAGGATTCCATGTTTCCCTATCTGTATCTAGTATATATGATCCAACAACAAATTGATCTATCAATGGTATCCCTCCAGCAGCATCCATAATATCCGCGATAGTATCATTGTCTGGTTTAACAGCGTGACCCTCAGAACTATAACTAACAGCAATTTGTTGAGCAGTCGCAGTATTCATTCTTTGTATTATAGGTCCAGCCAATCTTCCAGGAATGGTTATTTTAGCAGAAATAGTTTGTGGATATGTTGTGTCTACAGATATATCCACATTATTATCATCTCTGTCTGTCCACGTCCATGTCGTTCTAGATGAACCCTGTGTTTCATTCAGGGCACTAGACTTCGATATATGGACACCAGTAAACGTAACACCTGCTGGCTTTTGTGAACCTATGAGCAGGACAGCCAAGGTACGAGCATCAACATCTGAAGGTATATTACTTCTGGCATTGTTAAGTCGTTCTGTTTTTGTATCCCCATTACCCCCTATATCAACATTCAATGACAAATTGTAAACACCATCGCCAGAGTTGAAAGACAATGTAGCCTCACTACCCTGAGTGAAAGATGCATCTTCACTTGCAGACCAATTGAAGTTAAAATTAACAACAGCATCTTTTTCGTTAACGGTAATTGTCTTCTGTGTGGGGGTTGTTGGAACAACAAAACCATCCAACATTGTACCCAACGCTGTTTCTGTTACTGTCTTCGCTTGACTATTGGTTGGAGTAGCTGTCTTAGCATTAGCAAGGGCTGATGACCCACCAGTTCGCTCTTGTTCTTCTAAACCATAAATAGTACCAGTGTAGCTTACATCAACAGAATCATTTTCTGATCTATGGATAACAGTAAACGACTGCTCTGAAAATGTTGCCGCTGTTTCCCCAGGGCCAGCTTCTCTGATGGTCCATGTTTCTGTAATAGCATAACTACCGTCTCTCTCTGAAACATTAGTGCTCTTACTATAATCTCCGTTTACCCAATTAGTAAAGCCAGTGGTAAAAGAAACAAAAGTACTATCTGGCGTACCGTCTATTCTTGCGTCAGCCCAACCCTTAGCATTACTCCAAGCAGCAGTCTCATTGCCTGTCACCTCATCAAATGTCATTTCTCCCTTAGCGCTAACGGAGTGAGTAATCTCGTACACTTTTCCGTCGTGCCCAGCAACTTCATTAAATTGCCACTCTTCAGAAACGCTCTCTATACCAGAACCATCAAAACTATCCTCATCTATAATCCCAGTTAGATACTCTGCTTCTAGACTGATTTCATATGGACACCGATCTGCCCATTGTCCTTCTGGAAAATTGATAGAAAGAACTTTTGGACGACATTTGACTGGAGAAGAAGCACCTCCGAACCATTCAAGCTGTTTGCCATCTTCTCTAAAAAGCCACCTTAGAGCCTCTTGTTTACGCTGTATATTAACGAACGGAATATCACCACCAACATACGCTTCGTCTGGTGGGGAGCCACTGAGCGTCCAGAAAGCATTGGATGGGTCGCCTAGAGGATATGCACCACTTGGGGAGCCACGGAATGGAAGAAGTGTCCCTGTTAATGAAATATCATACAACACTCCGTGTTTTCTACCGTCACTAGATGTGCGGTAAACCTTTGATATCCTTATCAGTGGTGCTGGAATAATTGCTTTGCTATCGTATACTACTAAAGCCATTTTATCCTCCCTTAATACCCGTGTACATACAGGTTCCCTCTGGTATTATACACCTGATTACCAGCATCCAAGAACAAATTAAGACCACCTGGGCCATTGTTGAATAGACCAGATACACCCATTAAGTAAAACAATACTGTTCCACTCTCTTGCCCAAAGAGTCCTTCAATGAATAAATTGCCAGACGAAGAATAGTTAACTGGGGCTGCACCAGACATATACAAGTTGGATTTACCGAAATAACCAGGATCAACTTTCAGAAATAGATTCCACGGATCACTATGAGAATCGTTTGGTGTAAACCCTATTCTTGAAGGATCATCTGGATCAATGCTACAAACGAAATTGACAGATTTGCTGAATAAATTGCCTCGTGGTGATGAACCAGAAGCATGACCAAATGTATACAAATTACATATTGCAGGAATCGTTGTGTCTGCTTTCAAGAACATAATCCATGCTTCGTCGCTGGTTGGATTACCAGATTGTGTCTTGAGGAACAACGTCCAAGCTTCTGTCCCGCCAGCCGTATATGGAAAATCAGCATTGATAGCTTCTAAATAGAATGGCACTTTGTTGAATGTCTGTGTTACACCAGATTCTCCAGATGCTATGATGAATCCTTGGGTGAACAGATTTGCAGTGTTGTTAATATCATTGTCTTCTGTTTTCAGATACAGAGTCCAATTGTCCCGAGATCGCAACGGACCAATCCATAGACCAAATGAATCATTGATACTTTCTGATCCGTATATATTAAAATCTGGACTTTGGTCTCCAAAGGGATAGGCAAAATCATTGATATTACCAGGGTATGTAAAGGTACCACTTGATACTATAAACTCTGGTCCCTTAACGAAGAAGTTACCGCTAGATACCATGGATTCTGGTGCCTTAATAAAGCAATTAGTAGAACCAGAAATCGCCGAAACACCATGTATAAATAAAGCAGCATTACCGCTAGACTCTAAAAATTCAAAAGTTTTAAGGAATAAATTGCTATTACCTGATGATAAGGTTGGACTAGACATAAACAAAGATGGTGAATCACCAACTATTTGAATACCAGGCGCAAGACCACCGCTTGTTCCGACAATAGTTGGTGCAGCAATGAACAGACTCACAGATGAAGAAGAAAAGGATGGACCACTAATAAACAAAGGTGAAGGATAACCTGGCAAAACATCTATGAATAATGTTAATCCGCTTGGATATTGAGGTTCCTGAAGTGTGTTTCTGGATTCATATCCCAATATTATTAGTGGTGCATTGTAGGCACTAATACTAGGAATTGATTTGAAGTTATCCCAGTATCCAAGAAGTACGAAGTGGTCTAGTGATCCAACAGCATCTTCAGAGTATGTTTCTATTCCCGACCCAACAGTTGTTTGCCAACATTGAGCAGTTCTGTAGATAGAGCCGCCAGTTTGTGTTTGATTTAATTTTCTCTCAAGTGAAGAATATAATTCTCTCGACCCTTGAATTATAGAATTAGTGTTATCATTGTGACCATGAAGCAAAGATGCCACTGCGTCTGGTGGAACACCACTAAGAGCTATAGATTCCCAAGTGTTGTCGGCAGAAGGATTTGCCTCATCGTCTTGATAAACATCAGTATAATCTCCTGGGGGTTCCTCCCAGTATCCCATTAAATAGAATTGTTGAAAATCATTGTTCGCAAATTCTGCCCAACTTTGTATTGTAGCATTAATACCACTCGTTTGTAAAGAGGATGTCCAGCAAGCATAGTTGTCTGGGTCTGGGAAGTTATCCCCCCAGTTCATTCTATATTTACGATCATCAGTGTTGCCAACTGATCTCAATCCTTGAATATTACCAAAACTTCCTACTGCAATAATCTCTACTATAGAACCACTGGTTGCACCAAATGTATCTAAATTAACATTATTCCATGTGCTTGTAGGAGTTGAACCAGAAAAACTAGTAGCTAGTTCGACATATTTAGTTCCTGCCCAATATCCCATTAAAAAGAAATCTACACCGCTTGGGGCGTAGTGTTCTATTTTTCCTCCAGACAATTGGACATGCATTGTTGTTGAATTATATCCACCAGCAAATCTAGCAAAATATAGGTTTATACGTCTATCTAGGGTTGAGCCAGGGGTTCTTACTCCAACAAAATAATCTAAGTCTACATTCCCGGATACACCTATTAAAATTTCAGCAGTAATATCTGGTTGACCAGATGGAACAAATTCAGAAAGGTCTTTTTCTTCCCAAGTATCCTTTGAAGATGGAGTCCATGTTTGAAAATCTTCTACATATTGTATTAGCCCCCCAGGACTAATAACCTCTTTATATGCAGCAATAACACTGGTTACATCAGAATCAGCGGCAGAAGTCCACGCGCTACCAACAGTCTCAATGACCGTGGATATCCGCTCTTGAACATACTCGCGCAAATCTTCGGTTATCTCTGTGAAACCCGGTGCGGGAGTCCCAGCATAGGCATTGAAGTTCCGTGACGATGTTATAATCACCGTATCCTCAACAGTTGTAGTAATATTTCCACACGGGTGTATCGTACCTGTTGTCTGCTCAGCCTGACCGGCTACGTCCAATGTGATATTTTTGTCGTATTCGAATATAGTAGCTCCGATAGCGGATGCTGAACCAGCAGTTACAGTCACCGTCGTTACTCCGGAGGCAACATTTGACGAATGATATAGCTCGGCTACACGGGTGGCGATGTTTATTTGATCTTGTGTGTATGTGTTACTGTTATTATCTGTTACAGAAGTTGCTGCTGAGAATGAGTGTCCAATAGCAACTACGATACTATTACCTGAAGTAACGGCGCTATCGAATACAATATCTAGAGACGTACCATTGGCTACCCGAGCGCTATTATTCTGAACTTGTGTTATAGCCATTTATGTTACCTCGATACCAACACCTATATTCATAGTCTTATTATTTACCAGCCGCACGCGAATAAACCAACCCACAAGATTATCTACATCGAAATATAACCTGGGTCGATCACTTGGAATTTTCTTACTAGTGTCTATGCCCATCCCATGATAATTTCGCCATGTCACCCCATTCTGTGAAATCTGTGTTTGTAGTTTGACGTTAACACCGGCTGTGTTCCAGTCTATATTATCACTGTCGATATCTATGACAATTGACTTACTATTCGGTGGTATCTTCACGGAAGCAGAAAATCTTTCACCTGAGTCTCGTCTGTTTTTTATGAAAACATCTATTCTTGCCATACTATATTGATTCCTCCTATACAACACTCTCAAAAGTCTTAGACAGTTCAGAGTTGCCAGACGCAGAAGCGAGTTGTTGTAAGACCACACGAATCTGCTCTTTTACTACACGCTCTGCAACAGCCTCAAATTCAGAAGTGAATTCCTTGGCTGCACTTGCAACACCCTTAACATCAACTTTAATTTCACTCATCGTCTCGATGTCAATACCAACGCCCTCTTTCATGGCACCTGCTATTGTAGTCATCTCGTCGCTAAGAGTTCCCATACTTTCTTGTGTCTTGCTAGCCACTTCGTTGTTTACAGCAATAGCCTCAGTATTCTCTCCTAATCCTTCTACTACTAAAGGCTCTTCTGCATCTTCGACAGCTAATTCTGCGGCCTGCTGTGTTTGTACATCGACAGCATTGGTAATAGCGTCTACCCGTTCACCAAGAGCATTAACAGCCTCGGTTGTCTGAATAATAGCCTCTCTTGCCCCTTCTCCTTCAGCAACAGCAACAGAAGCATTTTGTTGTGATGTCGCAGTTTCTCTTTGTGTGTCGGCTACTACCTGCATTTGTGTTGCAAAATCAGATATACCTTGGCTAGCCAATATCATATCAGCCCCACCCTGTTTCATGTCTGTAGATGCGACTCTAGTTTGTTCAGTTGATTGTTCTGTTGCGTCAGCGGCCATTCTTATTTCGGAAGCAGCTTGTTGGATATCAGAGGCAGAAGAAGAAATCTGTTCGAATACTCGCGGAGCAGACTCGGTTTCTGGAACACGCTCTGGAACTGGCGTTAACCGCAGTATTGTATCCTGCAATCCCTGGCTCAAACCCGGCACCAATTTCTCTGGTTGTCGAGCAACCGATGGGAACTGTATTAATGTTTGGATACTTTCCGATAAGTCTGTGAGAGGGCGATTCAGAGCACCTATAAAATCGATTTCTTTTATAGCTGGTTGTTTGGCTTGTTCCTGTAGTGCCTGTGCGGTAGCGCGAGCGACAGCCTCAGAATCAAGACCACTTTTACCAATAAGTTTAGGAATATCAAAAATGAAACCATCAAATTTATCAAGCATCCTTGACAGGGCACCACTAGCAACTGCACCTGAGATATCACCACTGAAAAGCTGTCTCCTAGCAGAATCCGCAGCCATAGTTGCGGCTACTTGTCTCATTGTCTCAAACACATTTTCTATTCTGCCTCCGAAAACTGCCGACTGTGCAGTATTTCTATCAAGGATTTTTTGTTGAGTGCTAACCGCCTCTGGAACAGGACGTCGTTGTGTAAAAGCACGCCCTTCTGGTGTTACTGTTACGTTAAGAGCACTAAGTCCTTTCCTTAAATCCCCTTGAGTCAAAGCAGATGTGAACACTTTTATAGCATCAGTGCTTTTTACTAATGCATCAGCAAAAAACTGTGCTGGTTCTACAAAAGCTTGGGAAACATCTATAGATATTTGTGCTTCGGCAAGTTGACGCTGTCTGTTCATTTGTTCAACGATTTCACCGCTCAATTCTGATATTCTTCTTGCACCGGCTTCATCAGTAGGTAATCCGGCATCTCTTCTTCTTCCTTGTAAGTCAGCAAACGCTTGTGGAGATAATTCTGCTGATTTCTTGAGTAGTTCAAAAATGGCTTGTAAATTTATTAGTTTCTCACCAGTTTCTCCCAATTCTCGTCTTAACGCATTACTCGCAATCCCACCATCTTTCGTAGCTTCATTTACTTTCCTAAATATGTTAGCATAATCTTCAGTGGTGGGGATAAGGTCGTTCAAAATATTTCCTATTAATTTAGTATTTGTTCCAAAGTCTATGATAGCTTGTTGAGCACCTACCGTACCTAACTCAATATCTGCTAATCCACCAGTATCTATACCAATTGCTTCTAGGCTTTTGGTTAGATTGTTTGCTATAGTTGTTGCCAAATTCGCAGTACCAATATCCTTAATCGCCAATAATTCTAGACCAGACAGCTCTAAATTCAATTGTTGATTTTGCGCATTTATCCATTTTGTAAAAATAGTTATTGATGCATCAAAAAATGGCTGTTGACCGCCAAGCGCATCTGCCATAGCTTTTTCTAGAATGTCTGAATCTGGTAATAACCCACCTTTTTCAGTAAGTGCTGACCTTAGCTGTCCTGCTATATTGCCTGCTGTGGCCCTGAAAAGGGCTTTAGCCTCTGGAGGAAGTTTTTTTGGCAACGTTTTCTCAAACTCTTTCAAAAAATCGTCGAAAACATCAAATGGATCAACCTTTTGATCTTTTAATAGAGACACTAACGAATCTGACTTAGCTTTGCTCGCTACTATTGAATCAAAAAAAGAATCTAAACCTTTACCTATGTCAATTACATTTGTCGCAAATCCCTCTAGTCCCTTGAAACGACTTATGTCAAAAAAGTCTCCAAGTTGTCCAGAGCTTACTATGTTTCTGACAGCTTTTTCGGAAACATCCGTATCGGGTAGGGGTATACCTATACCTCTGCCTATATTTTGGCTAAGTTTGTTGAATGTTTGCACATTAGATTCAATTGCTCTTGCGGCCTTACCAACCGAATCACTCAACAGACCAAGTTGACTACTAAGTTGAATGGGTACGTTCAATGTACGAAAGTCACTAGAAGCTTTTTCGATAGCGTTCGCAAGTTTACTAATTTCAACATCAAGTCGTGATTGTTTTATACTACTAGCTATTTTGTTAAGACCACCAGCTTGTTTTATCATAGCCCGACGTATACGACCAGCAGCTTCAATATTGCCACCAAATGATTGAGCAAGTAACTGATCCAATCCACTTTCGAGTCCTGTTCCTCCAAATTCTTGTATGGCAGATCGAATAATTTCGTTTAGCAAATCTGGATTATTTCCGACAATATCTTCAGTCATTTGTTGTGCATCGGCATCACTAATTGCGAACAATCCTTCGCCTTGGAATAAATTACCAAGCCCCGCAACGACACTGGCCATTGACCCTGAAAGTCCTTCTTCGAATCGATCTGCTGATTCTTGTATAGCATCTATAGAGATTACTCCTAATCCTCCAACAGTCTCTTGTAAGGAACCTATGTCACCAGCTTCGATATCTGGTACTTTAGTTTCAGACACCTTTTGCGCAGCAGTATCTAAAATACTTTGTATATCCAAATCTACAGCCTTGGTTGCAGCAAATGTAAACGCACCAAGTGCGACAATAGCAGTAGCTAATGCTCCACCGAATGGAGTGAATAACTTAAGAGCACCACCAATGGCTCCGACAACACTTTTTCCACTGATTAGAGAACCAGCTATACCTATGATAGCAGCAGCCTTAATAAATTCGGAAGCCATCAGACCGGTAGAATCACCAGCCTCCCTGAATGATGAAGACAATTTATCTGACGCCAGAATAATAGCAGCGGCACCAGCCAATTGACCAAGTGGTGATGTTGCAGCGCCCCTTAGCCCACCCAAAGCTCTTGCTCCAACACCACCAGCAGCAGCAGCACTTCCGGCGCTCAAACCTACACCCCCGGCCAATCTATTTTGGACACGTTGTCTAGCTGTGACACCAGCAACTCCACCAGCACTAATGGAACCAAGTACTGCTGGTATTCCGCCACCGATGCCAACAGTACTCATGAACGCCAATGCTTTGCTAGCAGTTCCTATTGAAATAGCCAGCAATTTGAAACCAGCAGCAAATCCAATAATAGTTGTAAGTATCGGAATCACAGGTTTAATGGTATCAATAAAGAAAACAAAAGCCTTTCCTAATTGTGTTGCCCCACGAATAATTGGGACGAACAATGGTTGTGCCAATGACTGAACAAGCTTATTCATTTCTTGAACTAATATGTTCAACTGTGCTTGGAGACTTTGTAATCCTTGTTCTGCAACCCTACCAAATTCTCCAGCAGAATTATTTGCTGTGCCGATTGCATCATTCATAACATCGATATTGCTGACTAAAGCAAGCAAACGAGAAATCTGTCGTCTGCCACCAAGCTTTGTGCCGATTTCAATTCGATCCTGAATACTGACTGTATTTTGTAGTGCAACAGCAATTCGCTTAATAGCTTCAACTGGATTTCCTGCTTCAATCGCCTCTGATATACGAATTCCTTTACCTTCTAGAAAATTAACGATATTAGGATCAGCAAGACGAGAAGAAATCGTTTTCATAAATGTACCGACAGTCTCGGCACTTTCTCGTGTAGATTGTCGAATTGTCGTAAACACACCAACAAATTCTCGGAATGTACCACCTATAGCTTCAAACGCAGCACCACCACGAGATATACCTTTAGCGATATCTTCTGATGACGCAGCAAATTTGTTAGACACCGCCGTCAAAACATCAAGAACTTCAGTTGTAGATAGTCCCTCTTTTCTGAATTGATTAAGAGCAGCAATAGAACCCTGGATAGCTGCATCTATTGTTTCAAAAGAAGGAGTCAAAGGAACCTTAGACAGTGCTGATAATGATTCTGTTAATTGATCCCCGCGTTGACCAGCCTGTGCTAGCACCTGAGCAACACGAGCAAGTTCTGACGCAGACGTTCCAGTATTTGCCGCCAGATCAAGAACTGTGTTTCTCAGGCTCTCCATCTGTGGTATTGTCCGGCCCATAATTTGAGTAACCTTCAACATCGCAGCATCAAATTCAATAACTGCCGCTGTTGCCTTAGCTATTCCACCGAGAGCAGCAAATGGGACCACAGTGACAGCCAAGAATGCGGCATACCTTTGGCCAGCTATTTTCATAGATGAGCTAAAACCATCGGCCTTTATGGAAGCCTTACCCATTCCGGCGGCGACGACCCTGGTTGACCCAGCAGCTTTTGTCTGAGACGTAGCAAGTTTATTGTTTGCAACAGTGACCTTATTCGTAGCACCTGCTAGTGTTGTAGCAGCAGCGGCTTGTACTCCAACACCAGCAGCAACTCCACCAGCCCCAGCACCGCCAGCGACAGCAACTCCTGTTTGTGCAGAGCCCTTAACCTGCGAAAGAGCAGCCTCAACCTTTTGAAGACCGAGAATCTCTTTAATTCGAAGATTAACATCAAGCACAAATGCCACTTATATCACGCCCTAACTTTTTAGTTTTGTAGTAGTTTTCTTTGTTTTACTCTTTTTGGGATTAGCTTTTTTGACTTTTGTTTTATTCGTCTTCTTTGCTACTTTAACTTTTACACCAATAGTCCCAACCACTACTTCTTCACCACTTTCATCATCTATAAACGGTTGCGAAGCATCTACTAGCAAATTTCCCTTTTCGTCAACGGGACGACCAAACGTATCGACCATCTGTCCTTCTCGGTCAACATATCTTCCATCCTTATTCACCAGCCTGCCATCACGATCTGTCATTGTACCATCACTTCGAACATAGCGTCCATCATCGTCAATCATACCTGCATCTTTAAGCCATTTCATCTCAAACATGCTTTTGTGCATGTCGGTCTCTAACCCATAGACCATATTTGCCAAAGCTCTGGCACCATCCATCAGTGCTGTTTCATCTTGTCGATCAACGTATTCTGTATGGTTTTTCAGAACAGGAACACCAGTGTCAACAGAAACAAAACACTTAACCAGTAAAAACTCAAAACGAAAATTTTCCGCCTGAGATTCTACTGTGGCAGAATCAAATGCCTGTCTCTTGGCGTGCTTTTCCATAATCAATTGTCTCTTTTCTGCCATCTGTATAGCCAACGCTCTACCTTCGGATAGTTTAATACCACCCTTTTTAAGCATTAACTCTTGAGCACGAATTTCAAGAGCCAGTTTTTCAACCTCAATAGCATCCCCCAAAGTCCATATACCCATCTTGGTCAGATACTCTTCGAGTTCTGCCCGAAGCAATAGTCTGTTGGTAGGATTTTGCGATCCACTACGAATCAGAGATGCCATTTTCAGATTGTATGCCATGTTCGCTTCCTGATTGATTTTGTTGGTTGGTCGTACAACTGCCAATTTCAATTCTTTTCCATCAACATCTACTGTGTTGACCAACGTCCTTTTAGTTTCCATCGGTTTTTCCTCCAAAGTCCATACGATACCCTTCGAACTCTACACGGTGTAGGTCTATTTCCATACCCAATGCACGTGATTGGGCATTTCCTTTGTCAAGGATGTTCTTGCGAACTTGATCCCATAGTATACGGTTTGCTTTTTGCTCTGTGGTAATTTGATCTTCTGGTAAACTGTGACCCCATAGATCAAAACCAAACGTATTTTCGAATTCAGCCAAAGCAGAAATAAAGCAAGTTCTAAATTTCTTGTGCGATATTTTCTTCAAGCGTTCTTGTGAGTCTTTTGAAATGCGCCCCTTTTGAGCTTCTTTTTGTGTTCGTCTTAATACAGCTAACTCTTCCTCTTTCATAGACATAACTATCCCCTTACCTATGACTAATATTTTTGACATGTTTTCTCTGTTTATCCATTAGCTGTTGTCGCATTTCATTTTGACTATCTGGCATATCTTGTTCCTTGATAGCACCCTTTCGTTCTAACAATTTTTGACGAGCCCTAAGCTGAGTACGAGCACCAGGATCATTCATTTTGTAAATCTTCTTGGCCCCATCTTGATCAGCCATAATAAACTCTTCATTGCGACCTGGTTTATTTGGTTTATTAATCTTATTCTTTTGTGTTCCACCCTCTATTTTTTCACCCTGACGAATAAACCATGAATCCAACAAATCGTCGTCATAAACAATATCACTTGAAGGGCGTTCAAACGCAGAATAAACAGAATCATAGATAGTTGACCAATATGCTAACTCCCTTTGATTTAACGACCATGCCGAAACTGGATTCGAGAACAAGTCATTGGTACTCTTTGCTATCTCCCAATGCATTCTCCATTGCTGTGATCTAGCTAGTGATCTTATGAAACTAATCGGTATACGCGATGTATAAAAGAAAGCACTACAAAGTTGACTTATCAACCCTGTATCACTATAGTTATCAAATTCTTCTTTGGTGTTCCAGAAATGCTGTCCATCTTCTCTCTCTGCTATCTGTCCAATTAAAAATCTTTGTTGACAAATTTCAGCATGAGCTTCTGCACTATTCTGTAACAGACTGTGTCGTTTGTTTAATCGTTCAACCAAAGCATCCTCAGCACGACGCAAAAGGGAACGAGCTTGTTCTAGCCGTGTTGTGTTGAACAAGAAATCCAACAATCCACGCCTGATTGTTTGAATATCTTTTTGTATCCCTTCAATTTTTTCTTCCTCATCTAAACTCCATCGTTCTAACTCGATGAGGCTCTGGAGTAGTTCGTCTTCAGGAGGTAGACCAATGACAGCAGCGCGTTGACGCTCTGTTTCGTAAACCATAGCAGCTTGTGTCTGTTCTTTTGGGGTGGGAGGATGGAGTAGAAGTGAGACAAGACTTCCCTCTTGGGTGCTGACAGTTACAGGGATATATCCCCAACTGATCCTGGCAATAAGCCGTTCTTTTGCGGCTGCATCCATCTAACACCTTCCCAGTTCCAAAGTATACAGTGGTACTGTCTATCCAGACCTAAGTCCTATCCTACAAATCTTATACACCATATTGATGATAAAAATAAGTGATTATACTAACAGTCCTACCAAGAATCGAACTCGGACTTATTGGGCCAAAACCAATCGGGCTTCCATTACACCATAGGACTAAAACGGAAGATAGACGAATCGAACGCATGACGCTCATCACGTCACCCCGGTTTTCAAGACCGGTTGGGACTCCATTATCCAGGTACCCTCCAGTGCGCACAAAAAAACCGAACAACCATCGAAGGATCGTCCGGTTCTGTGTGTTTGATTGTACGTGAATCTACATAGTCTACCCCAGACGGCCCTTTGACCGTTGATTACTGGATTGGGATGACTGTTGTTTTAGCTTCATTTCGTTCTCCGTTTTGTGATTGCCCCTTACACACATCAGTCTAGTCAGTTTTGACGAGAGGTGATAGACAATCTTACATACTTTTATACACAATCATAGACAATAACATAGTCACTTCCATCTTTTTTTTGACGGTATTTCTATCCAATAGGCTTGGGGGGAGTCGAACCCCCGACTACCGGTCCCAGTGACCGGCGCTCTAACCCGACTGAGCTACAAGCCCTAAAGTCTATACTCGGAGTTTCACCGATACTATCAGTTTGGAAGCTGCTGTTAAACACTACAGAGACACAACATTGCCATGAGGACGAATCAACTTCATTACATAATCATCCACACGTTTTTCCTGCCCATCAAAACGAGCAAACATAGCTGGCGTATGACTAACCCTTTTGGCAGCAAGAGCGAATGCCACACGATTTTCTCGATCTACAATACTAACAAACTGGTGGTTGATTTCTTGTCTAATGTCGAAATAGCTAGACTCAAGAACTTCAGCTATAGCATTCAACTGATCGTGATATTCTTGATCTACCTCGTTCCATACATCTTCTGTCACTTTGCCGTCTTGCATATTGTTCCAGATGGTTAATGGTGTCAAATTGGCCAACAAGGCACTTCTGCGAAAATAATCTTCAGACTTAATTTTCACCCTAAGCCCGTTGTCGAATCGAATAACAAAACCTTCCATTTCAGAACCAGATACAGTTTTAATCTGACCACGACAATACCCAAGCCAATTACGATCATAGGATTCGGTTATGGTAAATCCGAACTCTTTACTCCATTCCTCAACTTGCTCCCACTCGTATTCTTCTCCAGTATGTCTATTATAGGCAGCCAATAGTACTAGGTCTTCCCTGTTGCCATAGTTCACTACGATCTTGGTCGCAGGACAGATAAGCTCAAACAGCAGCGTTACTTTGTCTGGCAACCCGGTCAGGTCGTATCGTTTCAGGAACTCTGTAGCCCATATTGCGCCAACGCTCTTGAACGAACCTCTGGTAGCTATTCGGTGTTGTCCACCATCTCTATAAAGGATACCAAGCCATCCGTCTTGTTTTTTGAATATTCTGAATCCATCACGCCACGGAAGATTCCGCTCCTGTGTGTCTATTCGCTGGTTCATATTGAAGAATTTAGGGAAAGGTTGTGCGACTACTTCTCCCGTTTTTCTATTGTATATATTTCCACGGCTATTAAGGGTAATGTCGTCCCAGTGTTTGCAGTGATTCGCGTAGGTGTAGATAACAAGGTCTCCACGATTGTCACATCTGAGAACCTTCTGGCCTACAAGCGAATCTCTTATTTTTATGAATTCATGTTCCATTTTTATATCTCCATAACAACTGGGTCGGGTGGGACTCGAACCCACGACCAAAGGGTTAAAAGCCCCGTGCTCTGCCGCTGAGCTACCGACCCAATGTGCGGGGCAGGATTCGAACCTGCAAGTCCCAGAAGGGAAACGGGGTTACAGCCCGTCGAGCCACCAATTGCTCAACCCGCACGTCTACCAATTCAGTCACGAGACCAATTACCCCGAGTAGGATTCGAACCTACACTGACATGGTTCTAAACCATGCGCCTCTGCCATTGGGCTATCGGGGCTCAATTACCCATAGGATAATGCTTCTCTTCGTAATCACCAACCACCAACACTAAAGACTCAAGAGATAATCGCTGAACAACAGTTGGCTTGTCTATGTTGCTGAGCAAATCAACGATCTCTAGCGACATATCGTATTCATCACATGTGTGTACCCCGTTGGCACATAATTCTATCATCGTCATTTCGTGTATAGCCAATGCTTCCAATATTTCCTTTTGATCCATTTTTTTACCTTTCAATACCCCTGGAGGGAGTCGAACCCTCAAGTCCTTTCGGACAGCGGAACTTAAACCCGCCACGTCGCCATTGCGTCACAGGGGCTAAAACCATTTCATTTTTTGATAGTCGATGACGATATCAAATGCTATCCTAGTAGACATATTTCCTCCGGTAGTATCCCGAAGGTATCCAACCACCATTCCTTCGGCTTATCACGATGCTTTCGCCACGCCGTTTGTCCGCGACTTATACATTTTTCCTTACGATCCCTCTCCTGCTCAACCCATTCTCCGAATACGAACTTCTCGTTATCACTATGCCCCCTAATCCAACTCTATCTTTCGTGTCTTGCTATGCTTTCTTTTCTTTTTCTTAGTCTTATTTTTCTTTTTTTCTTCTTCAATAGTCGGAAGTATTATGTCTTCTGGCATCTGTTTCATGTAGGTTTTACCAGGAGGTGGAGTATATAACTTATCTTCATTCTTGAAAATCTTGAATATAGTTCCTTTCTGTGCGTACTGACTTTGAAATATCCTGACACCAAACAATTTTATTCCGTCTAATAGGTCTCCATAGCTATACTATGGGATCGATTGAAGCAATTCTACTAGATCATCACTGTTTACCAGCAATCCTTCAAGTTCTTGAATGCTGCGACCTTTCAATTTCAAGCTAAAAAGAGCCTCTTGAATGTTTTTCTTACCAAACGCCATACTTATCTTCCCACAACCTATCTGGACAAACTTTTGTATCTTTCAAGCAATCTAATAAGTCTGTCCGCATCTTGAAGCTTTATCATCGCACAGTCCCAATGACCGTATTTACACTTGTATCCAAATAGATATTTGATTGCAATCCAGAGTCTACCGAAAAACCCGTGATACCGATTCAAAAAAACTGATGTATAAAGCTCAACATCATTCGGATCGTAAGCGTCTAACTTGAATCTCAGAGTATGTTCGTCAGTCTCACAGATACACTCAAAAAATTCACTCATCATTTTTCCTCCTAACTTACCGGACGGGAGTCGAACCCGCGACATTCTCGTTAACAGCGAGATGCTCTGTCCACTGAGCTACCGGCAAGATCGTATAGCCCTCATAGCAGGGATTCTGTTTGAGTCTCCGTCATTTATCTATGCCGCTACCCGACCATTATGGTGCTGCTCACCCACTAGGTCTATTTGCGTTGCAGCCTCCGTGGTTACAGGCTCGTATCAACGCCTACCACGTTAAGCAGTGCTGTCCCTAGCTTCCTCAGTACGGTCTTACAGTACCGCGACGGAGCGGGGCTATAATCAGGGTGGTAGGATTCGAACCTACGACTTCTCGGCTCCAAACCGAGTACTCTTCCACTGAGCTACACCCTGTGTAACTCCTTAAGATAAGAACCTGTCCCTTCTGGTCCCCATCCAAGTTCTTCGTCAACTTCTGCTCCAGTAACAATGTCAAATTTCCAACAACCACAATGAATAAATTTGTCATCAATAGATGTTATCTTCAATTTTATAGGAATAATTGCTGCCAACATTCTTGTAACGGTGTCTCCAATTTTCATACTTTATACCAATCACAGTTAAGGGAGTCTAATTTCTATTCACATCCAATCACTTCAACATCAATTCCACGTTTCTTAGCCTCACAAACTATATGCTTGGTCCCTTTCGATTGTGACAAATCGTCATGAAAGGCAATGAGTAGATGAGGCTTTGTATCAAGCATCTTGATGTTCCTTAATGGGTTCCCTGCCCCTGGCAGACAACTATTTATGGACAACAATCATTCATTATCATCATTAATGAATTTGGATTTGAATTCCTTCATCTGAGCAATCCTTTCCTCAGCCTGTTTACGTGTTGCATAGCATCCGAAATTGCGACCTGTCTTCTCACTATAAACACAATATGGCTTGCTTTTTTTCTTGCCGTCCTTACGGATTACTGCTGCTGCTGCCTCAGCAAGTCTATCTGTCGCCCTCATAATTTCCTTGTTCCAATCTTTCATCTCTCCACCTCCTTAGTCTTATGATTTGTTCAATTGTTAAGTAATACTTGTATGGTGTCTTAGATTTTCCTTTACGACGACCATTAGATAACCGTATACTCATTTTAATCTCCGTCACGAGGAAGTATTACCACATTATATGGCATAAAAATCACCTTGTCTTCAAGCTGTACCTCTTTGATAAGAAATGGGACAAGCCCCCAAATCTGACAACCAACCTCGTAAGCCCTATCGTGTGTATCATAGAAATCGTGTACAATAGTCCCTTGAACCAATGCGAACTTGCCAGTATGGTGTTTACACCACTCTTCGCGGTTCTGGTCAAAAAAACCCAATTCGACGTCTAATACGTGATCTGTCATATCTCTCTCCTAACGACCCCTGTTGGGATAATGGTCTCACGGACCCAGCAAGACACAAAAAGGCAGCACGGGTCACCACAGTGACTCCTAGCCACCTACTAGTCCAGCAAGGGCAGATGCGAATCCACCTGCGAATTTACCACTGTTGTCAGTAAAAAGCTCCCAGCACGTTGAAAAACCAGACACACATGCTGAAACATCCCAACCACCAACATTACTAACTAGCCCTTCTAATAGATGGCAGCCACTACACAAAAACATAGACGATGTAAGAAAAATTATACATAATTTCTTACGCATTACATATCACCCCATCCACTTCCTTTTCCACGTTTCTTCACACTTGGAGCCTTCTTCATAGGAGGAAATCTACGATAAATCTCCCCTGCTGTGATTTTTCTTAGTTCTTCTAACCAAACATCTTCTGACTCAGGCGTCCACACATTAGGACTTACAATCGAATCAAGTATCTCTTGATCCGGTGGTTCTATCTCAGCCCGTTCTCTCTCCTGGATTTGCCGTTTTTGTTTATTTTTCTTCTGACTGTGATCCATCTTGAATACCCTTATTCAAAAGAAGGTGTGCGAACATCGCCTTCTTCATAGGTCCAATATCATTATACACACAACCCTTTACCCAACGTCCCTCAACAAAAGATAAATAACACTTAGTGGCAACACAAATCTCTTTTTGTGTCTTGCCATCAATTTCAGTATCCAACCAATAATTTGAAGTTGCACTGTTTGTCACTTGGCCACAGTTTGTACATATTGCTATCGGCATTTTTCTACCCATTTCGCAGCAGAAGCGATATCTAAAGATATGAATGGAAGCTTGATAGCATGTGGGAGAACGCGAAGTATATTATCAGCACCGGCTGGATTACAAGAATGTATAACACACGGTGTTTCTTTGTTCTTTGTAAACGAAGCAATAAACTCTGCAAGTTTATATCCGGTGTTATTTGCAAATGAATCAACAAACTCTTCTCCTCCTAGATCATGGTCTAGAAAGAGTAGGTCATACTTGTTGTTTACAACAAGACTTGTGCCTTCTTCTACGGTTTCGGCATGATCTATGTTATGGCCAATCAATTCTCGCCGGAACTTAACCATACGATGCTTATTGTCTTCCAGAATGAAAATCTTCATCAGTAGCTCAATCCTTTCTGATATCGTTCTCTACGACTGTGTCTTCCGTATTTCAATTTCGTCACAACCTAATATTACTCGCAACATCATTTTTCCTCCTACTCACAACTACAATTCGACATCTCCTGCCGAATGAATCTTCTCATCTTCGTAGGGTACCATAACCCTCCGACGAAATTCCGCTTGAGCTTCTGACAAGGCAGACGAGACAACAGCCATTCTCGCATATCCACGTTTCCCACCGGTATCTTCATCGCACAAAAGCTTAGCAAGACGAAACAAGACATAGTTTAGTTCGCCCGATAATTCATCATTACTAGCTCTGGCATTCAGAATCTCGGCCAAGCTATTTATCAGAGTGTCATACTTCGCTCTATTTTTCTTTGGGATATATGGCATTATACTCCTAGCTCTTGCTCAGATACCGATTGCCTACCACTTTAAGCTGAACTCTTCCTATCTTTCGGTCTGTTCGCTCATGAACTGGTTTCACAACAACCCCTTCGAGATAATGAGACGCCCCAGGCCATCTACTATCTCCCTCAGCGAATTCAAGAATCTGCTTTTTATTGAAAGCACCTCTGTGAACCAGCGGTACCCATTGTAAAGGAGCACCAACCTTATGTGCTACGTCGAAGTCTAACCACTGATCGCCTTGTAAAATATCAAAAGCAGCAAAGAATATACGACCATCTGTCGATCCATATTTCAAATCCTGAACCTGACCGAATACTTCACCGTACACTGTCAACCCTTGGTTATGTCGCAACCAAGATTCCAGGGCCATGTTCTGTTGTAGAACTTTCCACCAAAGGTTTTTCGGGTCTTCCTTCTTCCAGAATTTACGCGAACCACAGAATATCACATCATCGACACATGAGAATCGAGCATTTGCTCCGTGTATCTTTTCTGTGACAACAACCTCTTCACCTTCTGTAAAATTATCAGAATACTTACGGAAATTAAGTACATCGTATGTTGGGAAAAAACCCTGCGGTGGTGTCACATTGTCTCCACCTGTAGTTAAGTGACCACGCACCTGTGGTTCGTAATGAATAATCCCAAGTCGCTCCATGAAGTCATCACCAAGATTCGCATCAGCCGGTGCTGTAATCAATAGTCCAACAGACCATTCGCCTCGCAGCTTACGAGCCTTAATACGACGGTGCTTGCCCAAGAACTCAAATTCCTTTGTCTCAGGAACAATGCTGTCTGGAGGGATATAGATAGCAAGATCACCATCACTCCAATCCGCTGTACGAACGGCGCATTGAAAATCCCCAACCATAACAAGGCTGAGGGAATCAGCATTTGGGTGTTGCTCAAGTTTGACCTTGACAACATCACAGGTGTGTTCGGCTACTTCAAACATTATTCAGCATCTCCTGCGCTTCTTCTACGTCTCAATGGCGGTAATACACTTGGAGCCGGTGATGGAAACTGTGGCTTTTTTGGCTGATCTGGCCACGGTGGTTCTACAGTTGGTCGTTTGATGATTTCAATATTTTCCGGTAGTGTCTGTTGTAGCACAGCAACCGGCGGGTTTTTGATCCGACCAATTTCATTCAACAGGAAACTGACAACAGCACATAGTTCATATATTAAAACTTTCGGATTCTTAGTTCCCGTACTTCGTCTTATGTCTTCCAACTTTACTTTCACTTCTTTAATGTCCATCTTTGCTCCAAACTGCCACGTATGGCATTTCACGGTATCTACCGTTATAATCCAGTCCGTACCCTATTACAAAATCGTCGGGAATATCAAACCCGACGAAACCAGGAGTTACACCAGTGAGAGCTTTTCCAGTCTTACGCAACAATACAGCAGTCATAATACTCTCAGTAGACTGCAACTCCAAATTTTCTCTGACCATGTTTATTGTCTTACCGGTATCCAAGATGTCGTCCAACAATAATACATGAGCATTATGTAACGATCTGGTAGGTTGAGTAATAATCTTTGGTTTCTTAGCTATCGTTGTTTTGCCTGGATAAGTAGACACCCTGATAAAATCAAGCTCTACACGAATCGATAACTTCCTAACCAAATCTGCCATAAAGAACATAGCACCCGTCAGTATTCCTATAATAACAACAGGTTCTTGTGTCCTCATGTACCACCATTGTCCTAGATAGTACTCATCAATCTCCGTAGCGATATCTGCAATTCGGGCATGAAGGCTTGCTTCGTCGATGAGTGTTTTCATCTTGTTATTCATAGCGTCTCAATAAAGAGGCGATTTCTTTTGGTGGAGATGTTGGCATCCGAGAGCCAAGTCCAGAAATCATTCCAATTCTGCTTCTACGTGCATAGTCAGATATTTAATTCTCGAAGCCACGAACGCCAACTGACGGGCTTTCGTTTTTCCACGTCCGACTATTGCTTCGCTTTGATCAGGTCAGATATCAGATCATAGCTAGCCCACTGGTCATCGTCGCACGGAATAGCAGGCGTCTTCCGATTGACTAGCTACTTACGCAGCCATTTTGAAGCGAGATTCGCCGTTTAAGCGTTTTGTCAGTTGTTTTACGAGGCCCACTGACAACCTCGGCACGCAACATTATCTTCCTCGATCCTGTCAAAACCTTTCATCCCCATACCTTCTTCTACACCATTATACGGATGACCAATGGTGTTGTTTCACAAAAAAACCAAAAATACACCAGAAGAATCCTAAAATAGACACAGCGATACGCCAATAAAAAAGCGAGGGCCATATTTCAGACCCTCGGTTAAGAACGACGCGCAAGGATGACGTAACTCGATTTTGACGCCTGCTTACTTCTTTCGTTCATCCTTATTATACACATAAGATCGAGCTTTGGCTTTGGATTCGGCTATGATCTTTGCGCGAACTGAAATAGGACGTGTCTTATTTT
>QIFK01000154.1 GCA_003230615.1 Nitrosospira sp.
ATTCACAAACAGAAATGCACAACGAATATGGTGGTGTGGTGCCTGAACTTGCCTCGCGTGACCATATCCGACGAGTATTGCCCCTTGTCAAACAAACACTGGAAGCGGCAAGAATTGGCCTCAAGGACCTCAATGCTATCGCCTACACTCAAGGACCGGGATTGGTGGGGGCACTGCTAGTAGGCTCGAGTTTTGCTGCTGCACTCAGTTTCGCGCTGAAAATTCCAGCAATAGGAATTCATCACCTTGAAGGACATCTCCTTTCCCCTTTTCTATCAACTAATGCCCTAGAATTTCCATTTGTTGCCCTACTAGTTTCCGGTGGTCATACCCAGTTGATGGAAGTACATGGTGTTGGACAATATAAATTGCTGGGCGAGACCATAGATGATGCGGTAGGAGAAGCTTTTGATAAAACAGCAAAATTGTTGGGACTTGGCTATCCTGGTGGCCCTGCGCTGTCAAAACTTGCCGACCAATTTTCTAAATCTGGCAAGGTATGCAATTTCAAACTTCCTCGTCCAATGCTCCACAGCGGTGATTACAATTTTAGTTTCAGCGGGCTGAAGACTGCCGTACTAACGCTATCAAATAAAAACAAAACTACCCAACAAGCCCAGGCAGAGATTGCCTTTGCTTTTCAGGAAGCAGTGGTAGACGTACTAACGAAAAAATCCCTAGCAGCACTGATACAAACTGGCTACACCCAGCTTGTAGTTGCGGGCGGGGTTAGTGCAAACTGTCAATTGAGAGAGAACCTTTCTCGGTGCACAAAAAAAATTGGGGCTGCTGTTTTCTATCCTAGACTTGAATTTTGCACAGACAATGGCGCCATGATTGCGCTCGCTGGAGCAATGCGACTGCAAAAGTCGATGAACAAAAACCAACCAATAGTAAACAGTTTCACTGTAAGCCCACGGTGGGATTTAGAAACACAAGATATGCCACCCAACAAATAACTATGGCGTACCACTCTTACCGAAACGCGCTTCTTTGCCTGAAATCAGGTTTGTAATATTTGATTTGTGCCGCCAGAAAATTAAAACCGACATGATAAAAATCACTAAGGTACTTGCCTCAAAATCCAAAAACATCCATGCATAAACCGGAGCGATGAGTGCCGTCGCCAACGCTGACAACGACGAAATACGCCATATCGCTGCAACTACAATCCAGGTCGCAACTGCTAACAACCCTGTCCAAGGATTTAATCCAATCATCACACCTACTGCTGTCGCCACACCTCTTCCACCCTTAAAGTGTAAAAATACCGGCCATAAATGGCCCAGAAAAACTGCCAATGCCACTACGGTGACCGCATCACTATCCAACCCCCAGATCGGTGCAAAATGTTGTGCTAATGCCACAGCTATCCAGCCCTTACCAGCATCACCCAAAAAAGTTAGTATTGCAGCTACTTTATTTCCACTACGCAAAATATTAGTTGCACCGGGGTTCTTCGAACCAAAAGTACGTGGATCAGGCAACCCAAAAATCCAACTTGTGACCACTGCAAAGGGGATGGATCCCAGCAGGTAAGCCAACAGTATAAAAACCATCATTGTCATTGTGATTGGCACTGCCTTCGCAAATAGAATAAAATCCTCTTTGATTCTACGTTAAAACCACTTCCCTACGAAACATCCTAGAAATACCTTACTTCTTAAATTCATACGAATGGATATCATTTTCCTCCACGAACTCAAAGCGGAAACTCTGATTGGAATTTATCCATGGGAGCGTCAAGTAACACAAACCATACAGATTGACTTAGAAATCGCTCTACCAACGAGCAAAGCTTGCCAAACGGATAGTTTCGAGGACGCGCTGGATTACGCCCTTATCGTCAAACGAATCAACGAGACCCTATCACAAAAACAATTCTCCCTGCTGGAAGCACTAGCTGAACATATCGCTCAAATCATCTTAACGGAATTCAAATCACCATGGCTAAAAGTCAGCGTAGCAAAACTTAGTATGATACGCGGCGTGAAGAAACTTGGAGTGTGCATTGAACGAGGAACAAGGCCTTTGTAAAGTATACAAACCATTTCTAATGCACGATAGGAGCCATTTGATTCTTTTACTCTTATTTAATTCCTAAGGTTAAGGAGTGTAGCAATCAGACCTTCATCACCAGGCCCAGTTTCCATCACGTTCAGGAAGCCAAGCGCCTCTGCAGCAGCCTTAATACGCTTATGGCTCGCATACACTGGTAAGGAGAATAGTATCTGGTTACGATCATGTGCAGGCACCAGGCTAACAAGATTTATTACAGCAGAGCTACTCATTACCGAAATAGCGGTTACTTTCTTCGCAGCTAGTAGTTCAAGCAATCCGGTGGGTGGTGTAGTCGGAATACAACGATGGTAGGTGGTAATAACCTCCACCTGAGCCCCACGCTGCATTAGTTCGTTACGTAACAACTCTCGCCCACCATTTCCACGAAATATCAATATACGGCGTCCATGAACATGCACTGACTGCAAATCAGGTAGTTCGAGCAAACCTTCACTATCAAAGTTTTTTAGCGGTGTTAGTACATTATCAATGCCACGTAGATTTAGCTCTTCAGCAGTACCCGATCCCGGAGCGAATACCTTGATCACGTGCGGGAGTTTTATACCATCTGCAAGTGTTATTTCCACTGCACTGGGGCTTACAAAAATTACAGCATAAACCCCGGGTAATGATGCTAGCGCTGTCTTTATTTGCTCTTTGTCTACTGATGACTCGATAAGGATAGTAGGAAACACAAAGGGTGTAGCACCAAGTACTGCTAACCGCCTAGCGGTACGGGAGGCAGGTATTACCGGTCGCGTAACCAAAACGCTTATGCCCGCTAATGGACCAACCGTATTTGGCACAATCGAAATACTATCTAAATAAGGGTCAGTATTCATATCAAAAAAACTGGCCAATTCCATGATCACATATAACTGGATTACAACAGCATTTTAGAGACGCTTATTCTGGAGTTACAGATTTAGCAGTGTAGAATGAAATACTAATGCCGCACCTATCAGACACTGTGTAGAAAAAGTGTGCTAGTTGATCATAAACTAAGTCCGCAATCCTTGGTAAATGGAAAATATTGAAACTAAAAGAAGAAAATATTTTAGATTACCCTTGCATCTAACTTTACGCTCAACAGGATAATGGGTCAATGTAACTACGATATTACCGCACACGATATAGGACTAGACTTCGAGCGGAGATATAAGAAAACTCCCTTGATCTGCTTCCACAAATGTGAGATATGCTGAAACGAACTAAGGCAAAAGCTGGAAGTTTGCTAGAATATATCCATGTTAAGTACTAGCAGTTATTTTTTGTTATGTAACACCTTGTATACGTTTCTGTGCTAGCAGCATTTAAAGTAGTACTTTGTATTATTTTAATGTTTCCTCATATGTGGACATATCTGTCACTTCTCTTTTAAATATCTATGCGTCAAATTCAGAAAATTATTAAAAATTCTAGCTATCTATCAACGTTACTGCTTGCAAGTGGTTTTTTTGCTCTTTGTTGGAGTCTGTCTGTAATGGCAACGCAACTACGCCCAGAAATTGAAAATTTTATCGTTGAGATGGTAGAACGTCATGGATTTGAAGAATCCGAACTTAAAAGCATATTCAGTAAAACTCAATTTAAACAGGCTATAATCAGTGCGATTTCCCGCCCGAGTACATCTAGACCATGGCATGAATACCGTCCCATTTTTGTTAACCCGAGACGCGTTGCAGATGGCGTTACTTTCTGGAATAACAATACTGGGACGCTAGAACGGGCAAGTAAGAAGTTTGGTGTCCCCGAAGCAGTTATTGTAGCGATAATCGGGGTAGAAACCCTTTATGGAGCACGGACTGGCAGGCATCGCGTACTGGATGCGTTGACAACTTTAGCGTTTAATTATCCTAGACGCGCTGAATTCTTCCGCGATGAGTTGGAACAATACTTGTTGCTTACTCGAGAGCAAGATACAAACATGTTCAGTATCAAGGGCTCCTATGCTGGCGCAATAGGCATCCCACAATTCATGCCTAGCAGCTACCGTAATTACGCGGTAGATTTTGACAGTGATGGAAAAATTGATTTGTCGAGCAATGTCGCAGATTCAATAGGTAGCGTGGCCAACTACTTGATAGCTCACGGATGGGAGGTTGGCGGCCCAATAGCAACGCGTGCGCGAATCGGTGATAACAACCATCACAAGACTTTGGTTGCAGGATATAAGCCTCTCCATACAATAGAGAAAATGAAAAAATTGGGAATTACACCTTCGATAGACTTCCCAAATGAACGTCAAGCTACACTGATCGAACTAAAGAATGACAGTGAGATGGAATACTGGTTAGGTTTTAATAATTTCTACGTTATTACTCGCTACAATCGTAGTATTCGTTATGCCATGTCGGTGCTGCAACTATCCGAAGAAATTCGTGCAGCTCGATATAATGAGAAAGCACTTTACTAACACGTCTGCTTACACAATGCCTGCTCCACGAAATTATGGTGCTGTTTGGCTGAATGCCACCACATGATCCACTTCCAGTTTAATGCCAATATTCTCGCCAACAGCGTGATTATGATGGCTTGGTACCAGTGATAGTGCTGTACCACCCCCGGGCAGACGTAGCGTATATAAAATCTCAGCGCCACGGAAGGCCTTGTGTACTACCTGTGCCTGAAGAGAACTAGTATCGTCATGTACAATATCGTCTGGACGTACTAATACGTCAACGTAACATCCTGCACCACACACACGACAGTCCGATGTACATTGATGTGAAATATCTACTGTTAGAACCCCCAGTTCAATCTCGACATGGCGTGAGTCAAGAACCCTACCAGAAAGAAATACACCCTGTCCTACAAAATTTGCAACGAAGCGGCTAGAAGGACGATGATAGAGATTATAAGCAGTATCCCATTGTATGATTTCGCCGTGATGCATGACACCAATCTCGTCTGCAATAGCAAAAGCCTCGTTCTGATCGTGGGTTACAAGAATAGCTGTAGTACCCTGACTTTTGAGAATATCTCGTATCTCTAAACTCAAACGTTCGCGGAGATTCACATCCAGATTAGAGAAAGGCTCATCCAGTAATAGCAAATCAGGCCTCGGAGCCAATGCACGTGCCAATGCTACACGCTGCTGCTGACCTCCGGAAAGCTCGTGAGGATAACTGTTTGTCACATCGGCAAGACCCACGGTCTGAAGCATTTCGGTCACGCGTAACGTACGCTCTGTGTGATGCAAATAATACAAGCCAAAATCGATATTAGAAGCTACGGTGAGATGAGGAAACAATGCATAATCCTGAAACACCATTCCGATGCGCCGCTTCTCTGGTCGTAATGAAAATCCAGAGCTATTCACCTTCACATCGTTAAGCGAAATCTCCCCCGTTGTTATCGGCTCAAATCCTGCAATGCAACGTAAGACCGTAGTTTTTCCGCATCCACTTGGTCCTAAAAGGCAGCCGATCACCCCCTTTTTAAGGGTGAGCGATAAATTATTAACCACCACCTGATTACCGTAGGCTTGATTTATATTTGTTAACTTGAGCAGGGATATATCCATACAATTATTTTTCAACTTGTCGTGTAAGCAATACTATTGGAATCAGCCCTGCCAGCACCAACGCTACTGCAGGCAAAGCTGCTTGCTCCCACTCACCTTCAGAGGTCATTTCGAAAATCCGTACTGCAAGTGTGTCCCAACCAAAAGGTCTAGTCATCAAGGTAATAGGCATTTCTTTCATAACATCCACAAACACTAGTGTAACAGCGGTAAATATTCCACCTTTTAAGATCGGCAAATGAACGCGCTTTAACATGCTCCATCCGTTTAACCCGAGCCCCATTGAGGCCTCATCTATACTAAAAGTAATACGTTGCATGGCGCTATCTATTGGATTATGACCAACCGCGAGAAAACGGGTCATGTAGGCAATTAACATGATTGCAAGCGTGCCCTGAATTAAAGATCCGGTTTCAATATGAAATAGTTGCATGGCCATTTCACTCAACCAGTTATCCAACCATGCGAGCGGAACAAAAATCCCTACTGCCAAAACTACACCAGGCAGAGCATAACCTATGGTGGCAATGCGCACTGCAACACGGGTGACTGTATCGGGGTGACGGCGCGCCGAGTAGACCACTAGTACCGCAACAGAACAAGTAAGTAGCGCGGCGAGCCCAGATAACATCAGCGAGTGCCAAAGAAAACCCAGATATAGCTGGTTGAACTCTTCTACGAAAGTATCTGTGGCCCAAATAATTAATTGTGTAATCGGTAGTAGGAAAGCAAAAAACAAAATGGCTAAGGCAAACCCAGCTACCCCCCAAGCACGCCATCCTGTAAGTGGAATGCGGGGAATACGTGAACTATGCTTAGTCTCTGCATAGCGCATGCGTGAGCGAAATTGCTGCTCCATGACGATCAATACGAATACAATTACAATCAGCAACGATGCAAGCTGAGAAGCTGCAGATAAGGAGAACATGCTGAACCACGCTTTATAGATGGCTGTTGTGAAGGTATCATAATTAAATACTGCCACCGTTCCAAAATCCGCTAGAGTTTCCATAAGAACCAGCATCACTCCACTTGCTATCCATGGGCGCGCCATCGGTAACGCTACCTTAAGAAACCCTTGCATACGATTAAATCCCAGCGACTGCGCAGCTTCTAACGAACGCTTTCCCTGGGTAAGGAATGCATTGCGCGCCAGCAAATATACGTAGGGATAAAAAGCAAGGGTCATTACTATAATGACACCCAGCCTACCTCGTACGTTTGGGAACCAGAACTGCTCTGGTCCCACCCAAGATCGTAATAATGTTTGTACAGGGCCAGTAAAATCGAACAAACCAAGAGTAACAAATGCCATGACATATGCGGGGATGGCAAGCGGTAGTAATAGCCCCCAAGAAAAAAACTTTCGCCCAGGAAATTCACATACTGCAGTGAACCAGGCTAAGCTCACTCCTAGCAGCGCTGAACTAACAGCTACTCCAAGCGTGAGCCAAAACGTATTTATCAACAAACTAGGTAAAATGGTTTCTACCAGATGCTGCCAGACATCTCCTGCAGGAGCAAGAAATGACAAGAGGATAGTGCCTACGGGAATAAGCACCAGTACAGCGACAAGAACGGGTATGAAACGCCAGCTAAATATAGCTCGGAAACCATAAGGCGAACAATTAAAAAAACTAGTTCTCGTACTTCTATCTTCCGACTTCACATTGAGCATTCCACACAATATCTATCATGCCTTATCGATAACCTGCTCGATCCATCAGCTTTACGGCTTCAGTTTGTAACTCACCGGCTGCGACAACATTCATCTGGTTCTGCTTAAAACTCCCCCATTCCATCACTATTGAATCAGGCTTTATTTTTGGATTGGCAGGGTACTCCATATTTACGTCTGCAAATAAATTCTGCGCCTTCTTTGATGACAAAAATTCTAATAACATGATCGCAGCATGTTTGTTTCTTGCGTTCTTGGTAATACCTGCACCAGAAATATTGACATGAACACCACTTCCAGCTTGATTAGGCCAGAAAATTGCCAGTGGTAAATTAGGTTTCTTCTTGATCAGGCGACCATAGTAATAACTATTGACAATGGTCACGTCACACTTACCTGCAGCAACAAATTCCATTGCTTTAGTATCATTAGACAAGGGTTCAGTGGCAAGGTTAGCAACCCAACCCCTCACGACTTGCTCGGACCATGTTTCACCGTGTTCAGCGATCATCATTGCTACCAGTGACTGGTTATATACTTTCTTAGAAGTGCGTAAACATAGGCGTCCTCTCCACTTTGGATTAGCCAAGTCCTTATAAGTGGACAGATCGGCGGATTTTACTTTTTGAGTATTGTAGACGATAGTTCGAGCACGTACAGACAAGCCAAACCATTGTTTCTGTGGATCACGTAGGTGAGCGGGTATATTGGCTTCCAGGGTCTCTGACTCTATAGGCTCCAACAATCCTTTTTGTACAGCTTCCCACAGATTGCCTGCATCCGTAGTGATCAACATGTCAGCAGGCGTATTCTTACCTTCTGCCTTAAGACGCTCGAGCAATACCCCTGCTTTATCAGTAACAAATTTGACTGGGACACCAGTATTTTTTGTAAATGCGTCAAACATCGGCTTGATGAGTTTTTCAATTCGTGCTGAATATACAACTACTTGCTCCGCATAAGACAGATTCGAGCTGAACAAAGCAGCGCAGAAGAATATTACAGTTGGATAGCGGCTAAACCATATTTTTAGCACCTTTAATTATGACCTTTGAATATAAAAAAAGTGGATAAAACAGCGCTATTATAAATGATAATTGTTATCAGTAAAGTATAGAATGCAAATAACTAGTGCCCTTCGAATTATTTAGATACGAACAAGTACGTTGAATTATGTGAATATCTAAATAAGTGTAGTTATGAATCTACGTAAAGTAATATTTGGGTAGTAATTCTGTGGTCTAGGTTAAAAAGAAATAGGTAAAACTCAATTAAATATTTATTTGTTTATGCTTATTTTTACTTTTCCATTACAAAACTCTCCTTTATTTTGCATGTAAGATAAGTACATAACTAAGAATCCAATGTTTACAATACGTAGAACTATTGCAATAACCAATGTAATTGGGTTACTCATATTGCCGGCAATTGTGACGGCCGATCCAACTATTCTAGAAGTAATTCAGCTGAAGCACCGCACTACTGATGAGATTATTCCGCTGATCCACCCTTTCTTGGACAAACAGGGTGCCCTGAGCGGCATACGGGGTCGACTCATCATCCGTACGACACCCGATAATTTACAAGAAATCAAACAACTTCTGAACGAAATCGACTCTGCACGACGCCGTCTAATATTAACTGTAATGCAAGATGTAGACCGCGTAACTGCACGAAATTTACTTAAACTTTCTGGAAAGGTAAGTAAAGGAAAAATAAGAATAGAAGTCCCTGGCAGAACCGGCCACCGCGGTCTGATTATTGGCGATAAATATGGGGATGATGATCTTAGAGTCCAAGTGCTTAATCACCAGAAGTTGGAAAATGAAAGAAATACACAGCACATACAAGTTTTGGATGGCGGCTATGCTTCCATTTATATAGGTAAGTCGTTGCCAATACCTTTACGCAATATAATTCACACACCACAAGGGGCACGGGTAATTGAGAGTGTACAATTTCATGATGTGACCACTGGCTTCACTGTGGTGCCACGTGTGAATGGCAGGCACGTAACCCTGGAGGTAAACCCCCAACAAAATACTCCCAATCGCCAATTACCAGGCGGTATCAACACTCAGCACATAGTTACTTCCGTTTCAGGCAGGCTAGGAGAATGGATAGACCTAGGTGGTTCTGAGAGGAACAAATCTAGACAGGCTTCCACTCCAAGTTCTCCATATAGCGACATGATTATCAATGAACAGCGTACGGTGCTAATAAAAGTTGAAGAAGCCCATTAGTTCTTTGACTAAAAATTATAGTAATGGCAAGCAACCTTTATAAAATCACTGCAGTTTCTTCCTCAAACTGAAGTTTCACATTACCGTCAGCATCTGAATCCACAGTTACCTTGCCTCCGTTGACAAGACGCCCGAATAACAATTCATCTGCCAAAGCACTACGAATGGTGTCCTGAATGAGACGTGCCATAGGGCGCGCACCCATGAGAAGGTCAAATCCGTCTTTAGCAAGATATTCTCTCAATGCATCAGTAAATATCACCTCTACCTTTTTCTCATGCAACTGCGCCTCCAATTGCATCAGGAACTTGTCTGCCACTCGCATAATCACGTCTTTGTCCAGAGCTGCAAATGAAATAATTGCATCTAGTCGATTGCGAAATTCTGGTGTGAATATGCGTCTAATATCAGCCATCTCATCGCCTGCCTGGATCGATTTGGTGAAACCAATAGAGGTCTTGGCAAGTGATTCAGCTCCAGCATTGGTAGTCATAATGATGACTACGTTCCGGAAATCCGCCTTACGCCCATTGTTATCTGTCAAAGTGCCATGATCCATCACTTGCAACAAGATGTTGAAAATATCAGCATGAGCCTTTTCTATCTCGTCCAACAACAACACAGAGTAGGGCTGCTTGATAATTGCCTCGGTGAGTAAACCGCCTTGGTCAAAACCAACATAGCCAGGTGGTGCACCAATCAGGCGGGACACTGCGTGATGCTCCATGTATTCAGACATGTCAAAGCGATGCAACTGGATACCCATAGCATAGGCCAACTGACGTGCAACTTCAGTTTTACCTACACCCGTAGGCCCGGAAAAAAGGAACGATCCGACCGGCTTTTGTGGGTCACCTAAGCCACTTCTAGCCATCTTGATTGCTGCTGCTAGAGCATTAATAGCTTTATCCTGCCCAAAAACCATAGTCTTTAAATCTCGATCAAGTGTTTTCAGTGCATCGCGATCGTTATTGGAAACATTCCGCGGTGGAATTCGTGCAGCTTTTGCAATAACGTTCTCTATTTCGAGCTTGCTGATAATCTTGCGTTGCTTTGATTTCGGCAGAATCCGCTGAGCTGCGCCTGCTTCGTCAATTATGTCTATTGCCTTATCCGGCAAGTGCCGATCATTGATAAAACGCGCCGATAATTCTGCTGCTGTTGTAAATGCAATGGCTGTGTATTTAACACCATGATGTTTTTCGTAGCGGGATTTCAGACCACGCAGAATGGTAACAGTCTCTTCCACGCTAGCTTCTGGCACATCAATTTTCTGGAAGCGCCGTGAAAGAGCGTGATCCTTCTCGAAAATTCCTCGATACTCACTGTAAGTAGTGGCGCCGATGCACCTTAACTGACCGGTGTTGAGCATCGGCTTGAGTAAGTTAGAGGCATCAAGCGTACCCCCTGATGCAGCGCCTGCACCTATCAGAGTGTGAATTTCATCAATAAATAAGATAGCATTGGGATCCTCGAGCAATTGTTTTAGTATTGCCTTCAGGCGCTGTTCGAAATCGCCCCGGTACTTGGTACCAGCCAGTAGTGCGCCCATGTCTAGAGAGTAAATCTGGTGATGAGCAAGAACTTCCGGTACGTCACTTTTGGTAATTTTCCATGCCAGACCCTCAGCGATAGCCGTCTTACCTACCCCCGCTTCGCCCACTAAAAGAGGATTATTCTTGCGACGACGGCATAATGTTTGTATTACACGCTCTAATTCTTTTTCACGCCCAATTAGAGGATCAATCTTGCCTGCTAGCGCCTGAGTATTAAGATTTATAGTATAGCTTTCAAGTGCGCCACCTACACCTAAATCTTGGTCGACATCACCCTCACTTTCAGTCTTGACGCCATTACCTTGAGGAACTTTACTAATTCCATGGGAAATATAATTGACTACGTCAAGTCGAGTCACACCTCTCTGGTGCAGAAAATAAACCGCGTGGGAATCTTTTTCACCAAATATTGCCACCAGTACGTTTGCACCGGTGACTTCTTTTTTGCCTGAGGATTGGACATGCAAGATTGCACGCTGGATCACGCGCTGGAATCCAAGCGTAGGCTGAGTGTCAACTTCTCCACTACCGCCCACAGTAGGCGTATTCTCTGTAACATGCTCAACAAGAAATTTTCGCAAATCGCCAATGTCGACAGAACAGGCGCGCAGTACCTCAGCAGCAGTATGATTGTCGAGCATCGCCAACAACAGGTGCTCTACCGTAATAAACTCATGGCGTTTCTGTCTTGATTCGACAAATACCATGTGCAAACTCACCTCAAGCTCTTGAGCAATCATTTCAAGTCTCCTCCATCACGCACTTTAGCGGATGCTGATGCTTCCTAGCAAACGTAACCACCTGCTTAACCTTGGTGACAGCCACATCGCTTGGATAGACACCGCATACACCAACCCCATCCATATGGACTTGTAACATAATCTGTGCCGCCTGTTCTTGACTCTTAGAAAAAAAAGTCTGTAATACCATTACCACAAATTCCATTGGCGTGAAGTCATCATTCAACAAAATTACTTTAAACATAGGTGGTGGCTTGATTTTACTCTTCTTAACCTCCAGTACAACATCTTCATGATCTCTTATTGCCATGACTGTCACCTACCTGCTCATCTGTAGAGGGCGTGCCACTCAAACAAACTCTTACCGATATACTTGTCGATTACGGCAAAAATTTCAAGTGTCTTGAGGAAAATATTAATTTGCTATTTTAAAAATATAGAATGACTACTTGACTTTAGCAACAGATTTGAGTAAAACGGTTAGTGGAGTTTGGCTTCAAGTATTCTGCAGTACCGGTTACATCCGTTTGCGGTCTTGAAACTCAAACAGTGTTCGGGTTTTGGGCCCGGTTTTTTATAGGATAGGAAAAATGGCAGCAGGTACAGTAAAATGGTTCAACGACTCTAAAGGTTTTGGTTTTATTACTCCCGATGATGGTAGCGAAGATTTATTTGCACACTTCTCCGCAATTAATATGTCAGGATTCAAAACGCTCAAAGAAGGTCAGAAAGTTAGCTTTGAAGTTACCCAAGGACCAAAGGGTAAACAAGCATCAAATATTCAAACACCCTAACGATTCACAACTGGTGTAATTGCACCATGATTAGTTTGTAATCGCAGGTTTAAAAACCCCTTGACATGAAATAGTCAAGGGGTTTTTTCTTTTATGAAATTGCACTTGTTCAACCCATGCGCTTGACTAGAGCTTGGCCAAATGCTGAACATGATACCTTCTGCGCACCAGACATCTGTCGCGCCAGGTCATAGGTCACGATCTTATCTTGTATCGTCTTTTCCATTGCATGAATTATCAGATCAGCGGCCTCAATCCAACCTATGTGCCTTAGCATCATTTCTGCTGACAAAATAATTGAACTGGGATTAACCTGATCCTTACCAGCATATTTTGGTGCAGTGCCATGAGTTGCTTCGAACATTGCAATTGAATCATTGAGGTTGGCACCTGGTGCCATACCAATACCCCCCACCTGAGCCGCAAGAGCATCAGAAATATAGTCCCCGTTCAGATTCAGAGTGGCAATCACATCATATTCCTCTGGGCGTAGCAAAATCTGTTGTAGGAAAGCGTCAGCAATCATGTCTTTGATAATGATTCCGCCTTTATTCTCTGACAGAACCATCCACGGCCCCCCATCAAGTAGCTCGGCACCAAATTCTCTAGCTGCCAACGAATATCCCCAGTTCTTGAAAGCCCCCTCTGTAAATTTCATAATATTGCCTTTGTGTACCAAAGTTACTGACCGTTTCTTACTATTTATTGCGTACTGAATAGCCCTGCGCACCAGCCTTTCAGTACCATCGCTTGAGACCGGCTTGATGCCAATACCGGATGTTTGTGGAAAGCGTATCTTTGTGACCCCCATATTCTTTATTAAAAAATCGATAACCTTATTAGCTTCTTTCGATCCAGATTCCCATTCGATACCAGCATAAATATCTTCTGAATTTTCACGAAAGATTATCATGTCAGTCTTTTCTGGAGTTTTTAGTGGACTAGGCACACCCTGGAAATAACGTATTGGACGTAAGCACAGAAATAAATCCAATTCCTGGCGTAATGCAACGTTGATTGAACGAATGCCGCCGCCTACGGGCGTCGTTAACGGGCCCTTAATAGAAATTACATATTCCCTTGCAGCTTGCAGTGTCTCGTCTGGCAACCACACATTTTCACCGTATAAATGCGTAGATTTTTTACCAGCATAAATCTCCATCCAAAAGATCCTGCGTTTACCACCATAAGCTACCTTAACAGCTGAATTAACAACCTTCTGCATCACGGGTGTAATATCCACACCAATGCCGTCACCCTCAATGTATGGAATAATTGGACAGTCTGGCACACTCAAAGAAAAATCTTCATTAACACAGACTTTCTCGCCTTCAACTGGCGTCTTTATGTGCTGGTACATGTACATATGGTCTCCAAAAAGTATTTTTAATATCTTAAATTGTAGCTACAAATAAACTGTGTCATTCTACCTGTGTTTTGGTGAAAAGCACGGAAGTGCTTAATAACGATTGGGGCCCCATTGCCCAAGAACAATTTTTAAATCATATTTTAGCTAATGTGTTATCACTTAAAACATGAAGCAAATAATTTAGTTCCTTACTTGTCTTCCACCAAAGATACAATAGTTAAGAGAATCTCTCTGTGCCATGGGCATATTTATCTTCCTTATCTACCCGCATTCTCATTCCTTTCTCTTGACCAAGAAGTTAGAATAAAGACCTATCTTTTTCTATAATAAAGACAGCTATAACCAGCATGGTTTATGTATTACATTCGTTTTCTGCAGCAGTCCTAATGACACTGAACTTTTATTTAATAGGAATTCTCTGAAATACCATGACCTGGAAACCCAACGTAACCGTCGCTGCGGTCATCGAACAAAAAGGAAAATATTTGTTGGTTGAGGAGCAAACTACGCACGGTATACTTTTCAACCAACCGGCTGGGCACTTAGAACCGAACGAATCTATAGTCAATGGCGCAATCCGGGAAACACTAGAAGAAACGGGTTACACTTTTACCCCACAATGGCTACTGGGTATTTATAGATGGCACTCACTCCTCAATGATACAACTTATTTGCGTTTTGCCTTCTCCGGTACAGTCGTCTGCCATGATCATGATCGAAAATTAGATGAAGGTATAGTACGTGCAGCTTGGTTCAATACAAATGAAATATATGAGTTAATCCGCCTGCACCGCAGCCCTCTTGTTATTAAATGTATTGAAGATCATTTAGCTGGCAAACATTATCCTCTGGAAATTCTTACTCACTATGAATGAAACAATGAGAAAACAGCGCGTTGTAATAGGAATGTCAGGAGGGGTTGATTCGTCGGTTGCAGCATTATTACTCAAACAGCAAGGTTATGATGTAGTAGGTCTATTCATGAAAAACTGGGAAGATGATGATACGGACGAGTACTGTTCGTCCAGACAGGATCTCATTGATGCTGCATCAGTTTCCGATATCATCGGACTTCACCTGGAAGCAGTGAATTTTGCTGCCGAATACAAAGAAAAAGTATTCAATAGATTTCTTACAGAATATCAGGCTGGACGAACACCTAACCCAGACGTGTTATGTAACGCCGAAATTAAATTTGGAGCGTTCCTTGATCATGCCATAAAACTTGGTGCCGACTATATTGCTACTGGACACTATGCCCAAATACGGAAATTAAACGGTATGTTCCAACTACTAAAGGGCGAGGATGGGACGAAGGATCAGAGTTATTTTCTCTATCGTCTTAATCAGGAACAGTTAACTAGCACTCTATTCCCTATCGGACACCTCTATAAACGCGAAGTGCGTAAGATTGCTCGGGATTATAAATTACCTAATCACTCCAAGAAAGACAGTACTGGTATCTGCTTTATTGGTGAACGCCCATTTAGGAATTTTCTTAGTCGCTATTTGCCACATAAACCGGGAGAAATACAGACTCAAGAGGGAAACATAGTGGGAGAACATATTGGCCTTATGTATTACACTATCGGACAACGACAAGGTTTAGGGATAGGGGGGACCAAGGAAGGTATTGGTAAGCCATGGTTCGTCTTGGAAAAAAACATGGAAAATAATACCCTGCTTGTAGTGCAAGGTCACGATCACCCTAAATTATTCCAACCCACGCTTACCGCATCCGATCTTACATGGATTAGTGACAAGGCTCCATGTTGTGGTTGGGTTTATTCTGCCAAAACCCGTTATCGCCAGCCCGATGCTCCCTGCTCTATAAAAAAAATTAGTATGGGTAAATGCAGAATCGAGTTTGCTCAGCCTCAATGGGCTGTTACACCAGGACAATCAGTGGTGGTCTATGAAAGCAAGGTATGCTTGGGTGGAGGAGTAATTTCTGGGAAAGCAAACAGCCATTAATCAAACAACACTAAAAATGTATTGCATTTATTAACTTTGTACTTTTGGCACTGTTTCCATAAACGAAGCTCGCCCTTCCAGGGTATCAGCTAAATTAGCTAGATTGGGAAATGTATTGCGCCACTCTATTTCTGGAAAACGAAAAACTAGAAAACTAAGTGCGCAACACAATGCGATATCGGCAAGCGTATAGGCATTACCCTCACACCATTTCTTGTCACTCAGTTCTCGAGCTGCAGCTTCAAGTCCCAGCGCAACTTTCTTCTGCTGGCGTGCAATCCATTCCAAGCTTTGCAGCGTGTCTGGGCGCTTGCGTTCCAGAAAAATAGTCGCCGCTGCGTCGCAAATACCATCTGCCAATGCTTCCCAGCGCTTCACCATGATCCGGTCCCTGTTGGATTCGGGAATCAAGCACAATGTTGAACTAGTACAATCTAGATATTCAACGATCACTCTTGAATCAAATAAAGCAGCACCATCATCCAAAATTAGCACTGGCACCTTGCCCAAGGGATTGTAATCAGGCACATGACTCCCTACATTCCATGGAATATCAACATCAAAATCATAGCCAATATTGTTTTCAGCTAGAACAATTCGTACTTTTCGCACGTATGGACTAGTAAGTGATCCAACAAGCTTCATCGTATCCTAAATGGCTGTCTAAATATAAGATTAGTAGTATACCAATTTTCCATATTACACGGCACACGGCACAGGATTAGGCCCGCTTATGTTAATATAATCAAGGATCAGAAAAACTTACAATATGAGCCTCTCCCCCCTCACTGCTCTCTCTCCCCTTGATGGACGCTATCACAGCAAGGTTGCGGCTCTACAACCATATTTCAGTGAGCTTGCGCTGATCCGCCATCGCGTTCAGGTAGAAATTGAGTGGTTCAAAGCGTTGAGCTATGAACCCGCAATTACTGAAATCTTGCCATTTTCTGCAGACATCATTTCACAATTTGACAATCTAGTAACAGATTTTTCTGAATCTGACGGTAAATCAGTCAAAGCCATTGAAGATCGTATCAACCACGATGTTAAGGCCATTGAGTACTGGCTTAAAGAGCGCTTAATAAAGATTACAGAAGTTTCTAAAGTCACTGAGTTCATTCATTTTTCCTGCACTTCAGAGGATATAACTAATCTTTCATATGGTTTAATGCTAAAGCACAGCCGAGATCATGTGATGCTGCCCACACTAAAGAAAATCATCGTGAATCTCATCGGAATGGCACATCAACTAGCTGACGTGCCTATGCTAGCCCGTACCCATGGTCAGCCCGCCACCCCTTCCACTTTGGGTAAAGAACTCGCAAACTTTGTACACCGCTTGCAAGCTGGCTATGATCAGCTTGCTTCCATCTCTATATCAGGCAAAATTAACGGTGCGGTGGGTAATTACAATGCCCAGTTTGCTGCATACCCAAATTTCAACTGGGAGAAATTTGCGAAATCTTTCGTCGAAAAACTTGGCCTAGAATTTAACCCCTATACTACTCAGATCGAACCACATGATGCCATTGCCACATTGTGCGACGCTTACGCCCATATTAATATCATACTACTTGACCTTGATCGCGACGTATGGGGATATATTTCCTTAGGTTATTTCAAACTAAAAATCAAAGAATCTGAAATCGGTTCGTCAACTATGCCACATAAGGTAAATCCGATTGATTTTGAAAATTCTGAGGGTAATCTTGGGGTTGCCAACGCGCTGCTACGACACTTGAGTGAGAAGCTGCCTGTGTCTCGCTGGCAGCGCGATCTAACGGACTCTACCTTATTACGTAATATGGGTGTAGCGATAGGGCACACGCTGCTGTCGTATGATTCATGTGACAAAGGTTTAAAAAAACTGGAAGTCAATCTAGAACGAATAGTAGATGATCTAGAGAGTGCTTGGGATATCCTCGCAGAGCCAATCCAAACTATAATGCGTCGTTACGGTATACCTAATCCCTATGAGCAATTGAAAGAACTGACCCGTGGCAAAGATGGCATCTCTAAAGAAACAATACATAAATTCATTGGCGACCTTACTATTCCTGATACTGAGAAGAAACGCTTGTGGGAGATGACGCCACAAAACTATATTGGTAAAGCTGCAGAACTAGCACGAAAAATCGGGAAGTAAGCTAGAGAATACTCAACTGTCTTTTTTACTTTTGCTGTCTAGACCTGCTGATGCTTCATTTCAACACCGCCCCAATGTAAACAGAATAGCAGGCTACACATAAATTTCTTGGTATTGAAATTGGTAAAACCACCCCAATTTGCTTCGAATAGCATTCAGGAGAACACGATGCAAAATATACAGGACCCGCAATCAGATCAGCCAGAATTGACCGCGGATAAAACTAACACCGAAAAAACTAGTATAGAAGATACTACTACGCTTAATACAGCGGAATCAGCTGTAGAAACCATGCCTAGTTTGGAAGAATTACTAAAAAAGGCTGAGCTTGATGCCGCTGAACATCATGATGCCTGGCTACGCGCTAAGGCTGATTCAGAGAACATACGAAAACGTGCTCAAATCGACATTGCCAATGCACACAAATATGCTACCGAAAATTTTTCCACGGAACTACTGACTGTGATGGATAGCCTAGAAGCTGCACTTGCAGTTGAAAATGCAACAGTAGAGAATTTCAAGAGCGGGATGGAACTGACACTCAAGCAGCTTTCTACTGCTTTTGATAAATTCAACATTAAGGTGATTAATCCAAATGGAGAGAAATTTGATCCCCATCAGCATGAAGCCATGTGTACGGTAGACTCCGAACTTGCTCCTAACACTGTTGTGCATGTAATGCAAAAAGGCTACATACTGAATGACCGGGTAATCCGCCCTGCACTAGTGACAGTTTCAAAAGCCAAAGAAACTTGAAATCCTTAGCTAAGTCCCCACATAAAAACTTGTAGATATACGGTAATTTAACCCTAAAAGGATAGAATTATGGCAAAGATTATTGGCATCGATCTCGGCACCACCAACTCGTGCGTATCCGTTATGGAAAATAGTAAGCCTAAGGTAATAGAAAACTCTGAAGGGACACGCACTACTCCTTCCATCGTCGCCTATACCGAAGACGGTGAAATTTTGGTGGGCGCTTCTGCTAAACGTCAGGCAGTCACCAATCCAAAGAATACCTTATTCGCGGTAAAACGATTGATTGGACGTCGTTTCAACGAAGAAGTGGTACAAAAAGACATTAAAATGGTGCCTTACAAAATCATTAAAGCTGACAACAATGATGCCTGGGTAGAAGTACGTGACCAGAAAATTGCTCCACCAGAAATATCGGCTCAAGTGCTAATAAAAATGAAGAAGACTGCTGAGGACTATCTGGGTGAACCAGTCACCGATGCGGTTATCACTGTCCCTGCCTACTTTAACGACTCACAACGCCAAGCAACTAAAGATGCGGGGCGCATCGCTGGACTGGAGGTCAAACGTATCATCAATGAACCTACTGCAGCAGCACTAGCGTTTGGCATGGATAAAAAAGAGGGAAACCGCACAGTAGCCGTATACGACCTGGGTGGTGGTACCTTCGATATCTCCATTATTGATATTGCAGAAGTAGAAGGTGAACACCAATTTGAAGTACTGGCAACCAACGGCGATACTTTTCTTGGTGGCGAAGACTTTGATTTGCGTGTAATCGAATATCTTGTTGCTGAATTTAAAAAAGAAAGTGGCATTGATCTAAAAAAGGATATGCTTGCCCTGCAGCGCCTGAAAGACTCAGCAGAGAAAGCTAAAATTGAGCTATCTTCTAGCCAGCAAACTGAAGTCAACCTACCATACATCACAGCAGATGCCTCTGGCCCTAAGCATCTAGCAGTCAAAATCACTCGGTCTAAACTGGAAAGTTTAGTTGAAGAACTGATAGAACGCACCGCTGAACCTTGCCGCTTAGCAATCAAGGATGCAGGAATAAAAATTGCCGACATTAATGACATCATTCTGGTAGGTGGGCAAACCCGTATGCCTAAGGTGCAGGATAAAGTTAGAGAAATTTTTGGTAAAGATGCACGTAAAGATGTAAATCCGGATGAAGCAGTTGCAGTAGGTGCCGCTATCCAGGGTGGTGTATTGCAAGGTGAAGTGAAAGACGTACTATTGCTAGACGTTACTCCACTATCTTTAGGCATCGAGACCATGGGCCAAGTAATGACCAAACTTATCCAGAAAAATACCACTATCCCAACCAAGGCACAGCAGGTGTTCTCCACTGCTGAAGACAATCAATCTGCGGTGACCATTCATGTCTTACAAGGTGAACGGGAGATGTCATCTGGAAATAAAAGCTTAGGGCAATTCAACCTGACCGATATTCCCCCGGCGCCACGAGGTATGCCGCAAATTGAAGTGGCATTCGACATTGATGCTAACGGTATTCTGCATGTATCAGCAAAGGATAAGGCGACCGGAAAAGAAAACAAGATCAAGATCCAGGCAAGCTCTGGATTATCAGATGAAGAAGTCCAACGTATGGTAAAAGACGCTGAGGCTCATGCAGAGGAAGACCATAAAACACTGGAACTAGTTACTGCTCGCAATCAGTGTGATGCAATAATTCACTCTGTAAGTAAAACACTGAAAGAACATGGAGACAAACTTGATGGTGATGAAAAGTCAAAAATCGAGACTGCATTGAAAGATGCCGAGGAAGCACTAAAATCCGATAGCAAGGACACCATTGATGCGAGAACCCAAGCACTATCGGAAGCCTCTCATAAGCTTACGGAAAAAATGTATGCTCAGGAGCAGGCACAGCAGGCCCAAACCGATGCAGAATCACCTCCAAAGAGTAACGGTGGCGAAAACCCGGAAGAAGGTGAAGTAGTGGATGCCGAATTTGAGGAAGTGAAAGACAAAAAATAATTAGTTACTTGAGTCACCATAACGCAGAGACGTGGAGAAATACTATTGTAGTTCTCCTGAGTACTCTGCGTTTTGGTATTTATCAAAAAAACTAAAAGCAAAGAAAATTAGCTTCATTCCTTACCTGTTCTATGGAAAGAGGTAAGAGCGTGCTTCTAAGTTAGCATACATTTGACAATATTATTTGTACTATGTAGATGGAAAAGTCAATATGAACAAACGCGATTACTATGAAGTGTTGGGTATTAACCGTGATGCCAGTGAAGATGAAATTAAAAAAACCTATCGTAAACTAGCGATGGAGCATCATCCGGACCGTAATCCAGACAATCCCAAATCGGAAGGACGCTTCAAAGAGGCAAAAGAAGCTTACGAAATTCTTTCGGACCCCAACAAGCGAGAAGCTTATGATCAGTATGGCCATGCCGGAGTAGACCCTAGCATGGCGAGAAGCGGTAGTGCACAGGGATTCGCTGATACATTTGGCGATATCTTTGGTGATATCTTTGGTGGTCACGGAGGACGCTCCAACGTCTATCGTGGTGCAGACTTGCGCTATAACATGGAAATTTCGCTAGAACAGGCGGCCCGTGGAACTGAAACTAAAATACGGATTCCTACCATGGAAGCCTGTGAAATCTGTCATGGCAGCGGAGCTAAATCTGGGACTACCCCGATTACCTGCCCTAGCTGTAACGGCCATGGTCAAGTAAGAATGCAACAAGGATTTTTTTCGATCCAGCAAACCTGTCCAAAATGCCATGGTAGTGGAAAAATTGTAGCAAGCCCCTGTGTTAAGTGCAGCGGTGCAGGGCGTGTCAAGCAGCAAAAAACATTGTTGGTGAAAATCCCAGCTGGCGTAGACGAAAACGACCGCATCCGTTTATCTGGAGAAGGTGAAGACGGGGTCAACGGTGGTCCACCGGGAGATTTATATGTGGTTGTTAATCTAATACCGCATTCTGTTTTCCAGCGTGATCATAATGACCTTCACTGTGAAATGCCCATCAGTTTCACTACTGCTGCGCTAGGTGCAGAAATAGAAATTCCTACGATTGATGGTTATGCAAAAATTAAGGTTCCAGCAGAAACACAGAGTGGAAAAATTTTCCGTTTGCGCGGCAAAGGTATTAAAGGTGTGCGTAGTCGCGCCCATGGTGATCTACTGTGCCATATGGTAGTGGAAACGCCAGTTAAGCTAACTACCCGCCAAAAAGAACTATTTCATGAGCTGGAAGCCCTCAATCAGGAGGATAGTTCCCGTCATAGTCCCCGTACTAAATCCTGGATGAATAAAGTGCATGAATTCTTTACCGAATGAGCTTAGTCTACCTCATAACAAAAACCATCATATCAATACCTAGTCTAAATTAAATTTGACACATTACCATTCGCCACGTATCAACTTCTCCGCCCAGAACAGAGCAGAAACAGTTTTGTTGTCCGTAATTTTTCCTGCCTTAACCCATTCAAGAGCTTCTGCCATGGCTAATGTGAAAACTTCTAAATGCTCACCATCATCAGGGCAGGCAACCTGAAGGTTCAACCCCTCCGCCAAGTAGTACAACAGTTTCTCATTGGAGTAACCAATACAGGGATGTAAAGTAGTAAGGTAACGCCAATTAGCTGCTATATAACCGGTTTCCTCCAGCAACTCACGCTGTGCACACAACAGCGGGTCCTCATCAGGATCTATTTTACCCGCGGGTAATTCAAAAAAATCCTGGTGTAACGGATAACGATGTTGACGCTCAAACACCAAATCGCCATTATCAAGCAGCGGAATAATAACTACCGCGCCAGGGTGGGTAACATACTCACGTACCGATAACTTACCATCAGGCATAGCGACTTTATCTACGTACACGTGTAACAGGTCTCCGCCAAATACACATTGGTTGCTAAGTTGTTTTTCGGTAAGATTTCGGGACATTTTAAAAATGAAACTACAGTTGGTATCCAAGAAAAAAATTATGAGTCTTAGCAAATACTCATTAAAAGAATTTTACGCCTTGTGGCATGGTGTATAAAGAAACTAATAACAAGACATTGACATGGGAATTGCCACCACACAAGCGCTACTCAATCCATGCATATCACTGTAAATCAACAACTAACTTTCGTAGTTTCCACTATACCTTACCTAAATTTTTTCCCTGCCAAAGTTATACCACGAGAGAATTAGCATTAATGTTGGTTGGGATGAAATTATATTTCATCCTCCCTTTCCAATATCTTTAATCACACTTAAAATATTGTCTTACACAATTTGCGTCCAATTATATTCTGGACCTAATGAGTATTAGGATATTTAAGCTAATCAAATATAGTATCAATAATTCGCAATAGAACGAATATGTCACTAAACCTAGTCACATTTGGCTTATTCCTAGCAACAGATACAGTTTATTAAGCAATCCCATGGTGCAGATCTATTCGGTCGATATTATTACTACATTTCTAAAAACAAACTTCTCTAAGGAGTAACAGAATGGCTTCAACGAATAAAATTTTTATCAGCTTTGCACTAAGGGACGCCAGCCTGCGTGATCTTCTCGTAGAACAGGTAAACAACGAAAAGACGCCCTACTCATGCGTGGATATACCCGTAAAACAGTCTTGGGAACCAGCCTGGAAAGAAGACTGTCGATCAAAGGTTAAAGAATGCGACGGGGTAATTGCCCTAATCACGAATAACATTGTCAGAGCAGATGGCCAGCAGTGGGAACTACACTGTGCCTATGAAGGTAGAGTGCCAGTTTTGCTGCTATATGGAAACTCTGAGAAACTACCAAGGAAACTTCCCTCACCCATTGATGATGAAGATATACTGGAGTGGACCTTGCCTAACATCGAAACATTTCTTAGTAGACTGTAAACCGATATTAAGAAATGGATCAACTAGCTATCATTCCATGATTCAAGATATAGATCCACCTTTTGAATTGGGAACATCAATATGCCAATGGTTATTCCAAGCTACGCATTAAGAGTCCACCAGTTAATTTGATACTCTAGAACAGGTATTGGGAATCATTGTCTTACGTATAATATGCACCTTCCATTCGGTTGGACTTTATTTATGTGCCATGGTTACAAAACTGACTTGACGTACTATAAAACAAGCACATTGGAATTGAGTACCCACCATTATTTTAATCTAAAGTTTTTCATCTTAGCTTTATCCTAAACTTTCAATTACCATCAATTCGCTTTTATTGATTGAAAAATCTGGTATTGTTGCTCACAACCTATCTACATGTAGTCTTGTGTGATTTGTATGCGGTCTTTTGTTAGCACTCTATCTATTTAGTTGCCCAAGTGGAATTAATGTTAATGCAATTTATCTATATGCATCTTTAAAAGGCCACATTCTTATAATGGGACCAATCATTGAAAAAAATTTCACTTAATTCACAAATTCTTCTCGGCTCGCTAGCTGGCATCTTGCTAGGACTAGGATTCTCTATACTCGATAAAGAATCAGCGACATTACAAATTGGTTTATATATTGCTGATTTACTTGGAATGCTGTTTGTCGACTTATTAAAGATGGTTATGGTCCCGTTGGTATTCACTTCCATTGTAGTCGGAGTAGCAAATTTACGTGCACACCAGCAAATACATCGTGTGTGGAAAACAACATTGGTGTTTTTTATATTTACAGCAACAATAGCTATTATATTGGGATTGACAGCTGCCAATCTATTCCATCCGGGAGAAGGCTTACAATTACCAATGTTTCAGGATGCCATGGAAAATTTTCAGGCCGAGCAATTGTCACTTCCTGAGTTTTTCACCCAGTTCCTACACTCACTGTTTCTGAATCCTGTAGCCGCTCTGGCTCAAGGTAACATACTAGCGGTAGTGATTTTTGCACTGCTAATGGGTATTGCTTTAGTAATAGGGGGTGAACGTTTCCATAATACTCATTTTATATTGCAGGAAATATTAGAGCTGGTTTTGATGCTGGTGGGCTGGATCATGCGGTTAGCACCACTTTGTATCATGGCACTATTAATAAAGCTGGTCGTAACACAAGATGTGTCTCTGCTTATGATTCTGATCAAATTTATTGGACTAGTAATAGGCACCCTATTGCTACATGGTTTAGTCGTATTACCTCTGATTCTTTACTTAGTCACTGGTATGACACCAATCAAATTCTGGCAAGGCGCACGCGAAGCACTTATAACAGCTTTTGCCACTAGTTCCAGCGCTGCCACCTTACCAGTTACCTTGCGATGTGCCGAACAAAACCTTTATGTCAAACGCGATATTGCTGGTTTTGTGCTCCCACTAGGAGCCACCATTAACATGGACGGCACTGCATTATACGAAGCTGCAGCGGCATTATTCATTGCCAATCTAGTGGGAGTCGATCTCAATCTTGTACAGCAAATGATTGTATTTTTCACTGCTATGCTTGCAGCGATGGGTGCACCTGGAATCCCAAGCGCAGGTATGGTAACTATGCTCTTGGTATTACAATCCGTGGGCCTACCTGTTGAGGCTATTGCTATTCTGCTGCCTATTGACCGTTTGCTTGACGCCTTCCGCACCTCAGTCAATGTTGAAGGCGATATGATAGGTAGTCTGGTAGTCCAAGACTGGGCAAAAAGCGAACAAAAAGATATTAACGAGAATCAGATTGAAAAATACAATCCGCTATCCAAGTAAATCCTACAGCTGCCAAGTTTAACAAATACCCATCTCTCTTATCATGCGCAGCTATCTTTGCCGCATTACCATTCTACATATGTGGTGCAAGTGTTTTTCAACTAGTTTCATCAACTCGCCCATCTGTCGAGGTTGGCACAACACTGAGCTGTCAATCAAACAGTTTGGTCATGCTCTTACTTTCTCTAAAACTCCATGGGCTCTGTAGCACAGGTAGATTCTCTACTTTAATTACCGGGACAGATAAAACTGATAAGGGGATGTAGAGGGGGGTACCCCCGAACTTGCTTCGTTTATCTCTATTACAGGGTATCCCACTAACACTGTTGCCAAATTAATAAAAAAATTATGAAGAAACTCGGACCGAGACATTATTTATTTATCAAAGAGTATCTAAGTGGCAAGAATGAGACTACGGCGGCGAAACTTGCTGGCTTTTCTGCTAAAAGTAAAGCTGGAACGTATTTGCTAAAACATCCATTGATTATTGCTGAGCTAGAAAAAGCCACAACTGAGATTCGCGAGTTGACAAAATTCGGTGCCCAAAAAGCCATGGTTGAGTTGAACGAGTGTATAGAATTTGCAGAAAGTACAAACAACGCTACGGCTAGAGTCAAGGCAGTTGAATTGAAAATGAAACTTTCAGGTTTGTTAGTTGAACGGATTGATCAACGGCAAGTAGGAAGTTTTCAAATAAATATTGGAGGAATTGAAAATCCTCCGCCTGAAAAAGAAGTAGTTGTGGAGACGGTATGAATGACAGGGTAATCAGATATGAGCCCAGTGGAGCAGTAACAAAAGCTTTTCATGAATCCGACGCATTTTTCAGAGGGATTATGGGTCCTGTTGGATCTGGCAAGAGTGTTGCTTGTACGATTGAGCTAATGCGCCGAGCACAGCTTCAAGGGATCGGAACCGATGGCAAGCGCCATTTTCGTGCAGCGATTGTGCGCAATTCGTTTCCTGAACTACGCTCCACAACAATTAAAACTTATGCGGAGTGGATGCCACTTAGCTTTGGTCGATTTAATCAGGACAGTCCAATTACTCACCACATAAAGACTAACGACATAGATTTCGAATTTCTCTTCATGGCGCTAGATAAGCCGGATGATGCCAGGAAACTTTTGAGTCTTGAAGTAACTGCGATATGGTTTAATGAAGTCAGAGAGATCAACAAGGGAATTATTGATATTGCCACTTCGCGCGTTGGCCGTTACCCCGGAAAGAATTTAGGCGGTTGTACTTGGTCAGGTGTTATTGCCGACACGAACCCCTGTGATACCCATTGTTGGTACTACAAGATGGCAGAAGAAACCAAGCCTAACGATTGGGAATTTTTCCGGCAGCCTAGTGGCCTTTCGCCGGATGCCGAGAACATCGAGAACCTGCCAAAGAATTACTACCAGAGGGCGTCCACTGGCAAGGATGATGATTGGATCAATGTTTATGTCCATGGCAATTATGGAATGGTCAACGATGGCACAGCAGTGTTTCCAAGCTATCGGGATCAGGTGCATTGTGCAGATGAGCATATACAGCCGATAGTAAACACCCCGCTTCTGGTTTCTGCGGATTTTGGTTTGACTCCTGCGGCCGTTATTGGACAACGCCTTGCTGATGGTCGGTGGCTTATCCTTGACGAGCTAGTTTTAGACGATATTGGAATTGTACGATTCGCGGAACAGCTTAAAAGTTACATAACAAGAAATTATGCAAACTTTCTGATTGCTGGAGCTTGGGGTGATCCTGCTGGCACGCAACGAGCATTCAGCGATGAGAGAACCGCGCTTGAAATAATGACTCGTTACACTGGTTGGAGGTGGCGTCCTGCCCCCACAAACTCTACAGAAATGCGATTAGAGGTTGTTAGAAACACTCTTAATCGAATGGTTGATGGAAAACCAGGGATACTTATAAGTCCTAGATGCAGGATGCTTAGAAAGGGTTTTGGGGGCGGATATTGTCGTAAGTTCATAAAGTCGAGTGGTGGAACCCAGACACACGAAGAGCCAGCAAAGAATGAATATTCACACCCGCATGATGCGCTTCAATATCTGCTACTTGGGGGTGGTGAATCAGGTGTAATTTTGAGAGGAGTACGAAAAAGGAATAACGGCGCACCAAAAGTAGCGAGAGACGTAGACTATGACCTATTTGCAAACTAACTTTATTATACCAGTGTCCCATGACATAAGCATATTATGGGGTACACCTAGCCTTGGATTAAGCCACCTCCTATCAAGGTAGTATCTACCCCTCTTTCCTTTCTTAATTTTGGCGAAAAAATTTCCCAGAAAGAAAAACAGTGAATGACCACTTTCGACTCAATAAAGGTGAACCATTAACTAAGGTTGGCCTACACCCGCATCACGCAATGCTTGCTCACTAACAGTTCCAATCTTGCAGCACTCTAATAGCTTTGCATCCACAGCAACAGATGGAACCCTAGTCACACCATATTCTTTAGCTTTCTCACGACCAATATTGGTGTTACTACCTTTGCTCAAATCATAAATGATAACTTCACATGATGGGAACGCTACCTTGTTTACCAGTTCAATAACTGGTGCGCATACTGGACAACCGCTTGTGAAAACTTCAACTTTTCTTTTAGCCATTTTGATCTCCTATAATTGTTACAGTGCCACCATAAGGGCTATACAACGTATAGGGTCAACACTTATCTTGAGTTGTAAGCGTAATGCAATTACGTAAGTTATTTTGCTCTTGACTCTATACTCATATATAGGGTTTATATTGTTTACATGGGAAATTATATACGGCTGGAAAGTAGCAACCAAGTAGAAGCTGCGAAGACTCAAGATAACTAAAAAGGAAATTTGACATGACGAAAATACTGCAAAAAACTGGATTGGCTCTCGCGCTCATGCTGTTTGTCGCGGCTACTTTTGCAGAGCCTCAAACATATAAGCTTCAAGTCGATGGTCTGGCTTGCCCGTTCTGCGCCTTCGGGATCGAGAAAAAGCTAAGCGAAATAGAAGGCGTTAATCAACTCGACACTGATATAAAGACTGGCGTGATCCTGCTGACTATGAAAGACGGTGTTAATCTCGATGAAACAGCGGCCAAACAGGCTGTTGATCAAGCTGGATTCACTCTTTGCGGCTTTGAACAAGTCCAAACCTCTACACAAGGCACAGTGAAGGAGTAGAAATAATGACTCCTATACTGACTTCACAGTGATTCTATCTTTGCATCCTTTGTTTTGTCGGTTAAGTACAGTTGGCCTTTTTGTAATGTTTGGTTGGACAGGTGCGACATGGAGTGCTCCCATCACTTTTAATACGGCCTTGCCTGTGGCAGAAGGCACGTTTGTTGCGCGCCAACAATTTGTAATTAATCAGTCTGGTGATGATCCGAGTGGTGCCGCTCGGGATCGTACGGCGTGGGCCGCGGTTTCAGTCCTGGGATACGGTGTCAACAACGATCTCGCTTTGTTCGGTGTCGTCCCCTACGTCAACAAGCAACTAAAGTTGACCACAGGCGGCGCGCGCGTCTCGCGCCGTGCCGATGGTCTTGGAGACATCAAATTTTTCGGCCGATATACCATCTACAAGAATAACTTTAAGGGCGGCAACTTCCGCATCGCCCCCTTTGCTGGGGTCGAAGTTCCAACTGGAAAAAATAAAAGAGGTGATGCGTTAGGCCGTTTGCCAGCTAGCGTGCAGTCCGGTTCAGGGTCCTGGGACCCGTTTGGTGGAATCGTGATGACTTATCAGGTTCTCGATTTTCAGATCGATGCGCAGGCCAGTTACAAAGCCAACACGGCAGCCAATGGATTTGAATTTGGCGATGTCGCCCGTTTAGACGGCTCCTTTCAATACCGTCTATGGCCAAGAGAACTAAGTAGTGGCGTTCCTGGTTTCCTTTATGGTGTCTTGGAGGCCAACC
>QIFK01000133.1 GCA_003230615.1 Nitrosospira sp.
GCCAAGCGCCAGTGTCTTCTGCTTTTTAGCAAAACGATACGCAAGACGCCAAAACTTTGAAGCTTTTGGATCAGTAGACTGCACCAACAGGTACAAACCACCACCGTCTGAAAGCTTCAAAGGCTTATCGATTACCTTTGCATTCTTTATCTGTAGCTGAGTTAGTGGCATTTTAGATTTATGTTGGTATCAATTTTTGATGGCATCTCTACATACCAACAATAATACCAATATTTGTTGGTAGATTGCAATGGATTGGCTGGGACGATTATGGACAAGAAAAAACCCGTATGCGTTTATTCATACGGGTTTAATGGACTTCTTTGGACTACTTAGGACATCTAATTGGTGGAGGCGGCGGGAATCGAACCCGCGTCCGCAAATCCTCTACAGTCAGTTCTACATACTTAGCCAAGATATTTAATTTAACCTAACTACCGTCAACTGGCGAACTGAAGTTAAGCGAGCTGCCTATTATTTAACACCCTGTAAAGCGGCCCTACAAAGCACGATCCTCGTTAATGGCTCCACTGTCTGTTACCAGACCCGGCGTTGAGGCCCATCGGTGTGGAGTCTAGCCGGATTTAAGCGGCTAGAGCGTAACTATCTTCGTTTGCAATTATTACTTTTCCAGATGTATTTACGAGGTGACTGGCCCTCGGTATGCCCTTTCTGCTTTGAAACCCACGTCGAAGCCAGGTCGCCCCCGACTTTGTTTATAACGGTTATAAGATTGTAATGTTTAACAAAAGTTCAACCGTCAACTGTTTGATTTTAACAGATTCTAGAGATAGCTGAGTAAATCCTTCGGGTGCTCAATGAGATACCGGGCGCCCCAAGATTCGGGAGGCTCCCCACCATTTCCCAGATAGCCGTATTTTGCAATGATTGGCTCGATTCCTGCGGCCAGGCTTGCTTCTACATCACGTACATCATCGCCTAAGTAGATGCATTCGGAAGGTTCAACCGCTAGTGCTTTAATTGCTGTCAAAAGAGGCTCAGGATGCGGTTTATATTTAGCGGTATCCCCACCACTAATTACGCATGCTGCGCGAGAACTTAAACCGAGTTGTTGTAAAAGTGGGTTGGTAAATCGCCCTGGCTTGTTGGTAACAATCCCCCAAAGCAGGTTGCGCGCATCCAACTCATCGAGTAGTTCAGCAATACCAGGAAACAAATGAGTATCATGACACAAACGTTCCTCGTAAAAATTTAGGAATTCGTCACGCATGGCTTCATACCCTGGGTCACCTAGCTTAATTTTAAAACCTAAGCCCAGCAAACCACGTGCGCCAGCGGAGGCTTGCCCGCGAATTTGATCGATTGGCAAGATGGGGAGGTTCCGTTCAATCCGCTGTCGGTTAAGCGCATGGCCTAAATCAGGTGCAGTATCGGCAAGTGTACCGTCTAAATCAAATAGGACGGCTTTAATCATGAACCCATAAATGACGAGTAGAAAGCCCGATTGCAGGAGAAAAGTTCTTGTGATCACGCATCACGATTAATATGTCCATCGTTAAAATCAGGCACGGTATGCCATGATGTAGTTCACGCTTGAATCCCGTACCAGCGAATAAATTTTAGTAATGGGGTTATAGGTCATACCTATAATTGCTTCCACATCGAGCCCGGCACCGCGAGCCATGCGTGCAAGTTCAGATGGCTTGATTAATTTTGCATAATCATGTGTCCCACGTGGTAACAGGTTTAATATATATTCTGCACCAATCACGGCGAACAGATACGACTTTGGATTGCGATTAATCGTTGAGAAAAAAGCCCAACCTCCAGGTTTAGTCAGTAGGGCACAAGAGCGCACAATACTTTCTGGATCGGGTACGTGCTCTAGCATTTCCATACAGGTGACAATGTCGTAATGATTCGGTTGCTCTTTTGCAAGATTCTCAGCTGCGATTCTACGGTAGTCCACCTGGTTGCCAGATTCGAGCAGATGCAACTTGGCAACTTTCAAAGACTTCTCCCCCAGATCAATGCCCGTAACCTCAGCACCTCGTTCTGCCATGCTCTCGGATAAAATACCACCACCACAGCCTACATCGAGAACGACTTTTCCGCTGAGACTAGCAAGCTGATCTATATAGTTAAGACGTAGTGGATTGATTTCATGTAGCGGCTTAAATTCACTATTGGGATCCCACCAGCGATGCGCGATCTGGTTGAATTTCTCCATCTCTATAGGATCTATATTTATGTTATTATCCAAAGTATTATCCATTTTTCTTCATTCTAATTCTCTCTTGCCAGAACTCTGCTCGATTGATTAGTGCCTGCTCATCCAACGTAGTAAATTGTCCTTCATTCAGTAGCATCTTACCATTTACCCAGACGTGACTCACGTGTTGACGCCCGGCAGAATAAATGAGGTGTGAGACTGGATCATAGCAGGGTAAAAGCTCCAAGCTAGAAAAATCGACAGCAGTAATATCAGCTATTTTGCCTGCTACCAGAGAACCCGTACGTTCACCTAAGCCCAATGCTCTCGCACCATTTATGGTTGCCATTTGCAAAACCTGGTGTGCTGGTAATTCTTCCGCCCTATTACTTTGCGCTTTGGCAAGCAATGCAGCAAGTCGCATTTCCTCGAACATATCCAGACGATTATTGCTAGCTGCACCATCTGTTCCTAAGCCGACATTGATACCTTGATTCAATAAGGAAGGAATGAGAGCAAATCCGCTAGCAAGCTTCAGATTAGAAGAAGGGCAATGTGCCACACTACAACCTTGGCTTCCGATTTGTCTAATTTCTTCAGGAGTTAGATGGATCATGTGTACAGCAATCAGGTTAGGAGACAGTAGACCTAGTTGGTGTAGGCGCGCTATTGGACGTAAACCAGTAGTCTTTAGGCTATTCCTGACTTCGTCATCGGTTTCATGCAGATGAATATGTATGGGCAAATCAAGCTGCTCGGCATAGGTTAGTATGTTGGTAAACGTTTTATCTCCTACGGTGTAGGGCGCATGTGGAGCAAAGCAGAAAGACAATAGAGGGTGTTGGCGATACTCGTCTCGCATCGCTAAGCCTTTGGCCAGGTAATCATCAGCATCACTTGCATAGGACGTGGGAAAATCAATGACGATCATACCAATTGCTGCGCGCATCCCTACAGTTAAAGCCGCTTTTGCAGAGGCCTCAGGAAAATAATACATGTCGTTAAAGCAGGTGGTACCGCCTTTTAGCATCTCGGCACAGGCTAGCATTGTTCCATCTAGTACAAAGTCCGCACTCACGTGCTCGGTTTCAGTGGGCCAAACATGATTGTTGAGCCACTCCATCAAGGGCAAATCGTCTGCCAGCCCACGCATCAATGACATGGCTGCATGGGTATGAAGATTGATAAGGCCAGGGATGAGCACATGTTTATCCAATACAATTTGTTCTCCTGGAGCAAACTGTAAGTGTGCTTCAGCTTTTGGCAAGATTGAATGGATTACACCCTGATCAATCGCAATCGCATGTTCATACAACACAGCTCCAGCAGGCTCCACTGGAATAATCCAGCGAGCCTCTAGCAATGTATCGATTTTAATGCTTTGGGTCATTTGCTAAAAGAATTTGATTCAAATCCAGGTTATCCTTTGGCCACTTAAGAAGAAAATTTTTCCCTTTCGGCGACACATTATTGCACAACTAAATTTTGCATTCTGAATAACCATTGCTTGCTTGATTCCTGCCAGATTATCTCCCTTACACACAGCGTATAGATAAGTTTATCAAAGTGGCTTCAATGGAAGCGACATGTTAGAATCACTGCTTTTTATGTGGTCCGATTTGAAGCAGAATTATTAACCTAACTTATTGTCTCTTAAAGAAAAAATAACAATGGATCAATTCGCAAAAGAAACCCTGCCCATCAGCCTTGAAGAGGAAATGCGCCGCTCTTACCTCGACTACGCCATGAGTGTAATCGTGGGACGGGCTCTGCCAGATGCACGTGATGGCTTAAAGCCGGTACACCGACGTGCGCTGCTCGCAATGCATGAACTTTCTAATGACTGGAATCGCCCCTACAAGAAGTCAGCACGCATTGTCGGTGACATAATTGGTAAATATCATCCCCATGGTGATACGGCAGCGTATGACACGATCGTACGCATGGCACAGAATTTTTCGTTACGCTATATTTTAGTAGATGGTCAGGGTAACTTTGGTTCAGTTGATGGTGATAATGCGGCAGCAATGCGTTATACCGAAATTCGCATGTCGCGTATCGCCCATGAGCTGTTGGCAGACCTTGAAAAAGAAACAGTAGATTTTGTTCCTAATTACGATGGTTCAGAAAGAGAACCGGTAGTTCTACCAGCGAAGATTCCAAACCTGCTCATCAACGGTTCTTCTGGTATCGCAGTTGGGATGGCAACCAACATCCCACCACACAATCTGAATGAAGTGGTGGCAGCCTGCCTGGCACTGCTAAAAAATCCTGAAACCAGCATAGATGAACTGATTGAAATCATACCTGCACCGGATTTTCCTACTGCGGGAATCATTTATGGTGTTGCAGGAGTCAGAGAAGGTTATCAGACTGGGCGTGGACGCATAGTAATCCGTGCTCGTACTCATTTTGAGGAGATGGAAAAAGGTAGCCGTCAGAGCATTATTGTTGATGAATTACCTTACCAGGTAAACAAGGCGAACCTGCTAATTCGTATTAGTGAGTTAGTGCGCGATAAAAAAATTGAGGGTATCTCTGATTTACGTGACGAGTCGGATAAATCTGGCATGCGTATGGTGATTGAATTAAAGCGTGGCGAAATACCTGAAGTAATACTGAACAACCTGTACAAAGAAACACAATTGCAGGATACCTTTGGCATGAACATGGTGGCCCTGCTAGACGGACAGCCACTTGTGCTTAACCTGAAACAAATGCTGGAAGCATTCTTGAATCATCGTCGTGAAGTGGTGACACGACGAACTGCATTCGAATTGAAAAAGGCGCGTGAGCGTGGACACCTGTTAGAAGGTCTAGCCGTTGCGCTTTCTAATGTAGATGCAGTAATTGCTTTAATCAAGGCAGCATCAACCCCTGCAGTAGCCAAGCAAATAATAATGACAAAGGTATGGCGATCCAAACTAGTGGAGGAAATGCTCTCTCGTAGCTCAGTAAATGCCAAGGCATTCCGACCGGATGGACTCGCTTTAGAATTCGGCTTATCCAAAAAAGGCTACCGCCTGTCCGATTCACAGACTCAGGCAATTCTGGAATTACGCTTGCAACGACTGACTGGATTAGAACAAGATAAAATTGTTGGTGAGTACAAGGAGGTGATGATCAAAATTGCCGACCTTCTAGACGTTCTCGCCAAAACAGAGCGCATCACAAGCATCATTGCCGATGAACTAGCCGCCGTCAAGAAACAGTTTGGCGACAAACGTCGTAGCGAGATTGTAGTCAGCACACAAGACTTAAGTATGGAAGACCTGATTGCGCCTGAAGATGTCATCGTAACTCTGTCACATACTGGCTATATTAAATCACAGCCAATAGAAGATTATCATGCCCAGAAACGTGGTGGACGTGGTAAGCAGGCAACAAAGACCAAAGAAGACGATGTGATTGACAATCTATTTATCGTAAATACTCACGATTACATTCTTTGTTTCTCGAGCCGTGGACGAGCCTACTGGATCAAGGTGTATTCGGTGCCACAGGGTGGACGTACTTCACGTGGGAAACCGATTGTTAACTTGTTACAACTAGGAGAGGGAGAAAGAATTAACGCAATCCTTCCTGTAAGGGAGTTTGATGAAAATCGTTTTATTTTCATGGCCACCTCCCTCGGTACAGTGAAGAAAATTGCACTATCTAAATTTTCTCGGCCTCGTGTTGGCGGCATTATTGCAGTGGCTTTAGATGATGGCGATTACCTGATCGGCGTCGCACTCACTGAAGGTAAGCATGACGTAATGCTTTTTTCCGATGGCGGCAAAGCAATGCGTTTTAATGAAAATGATGTACGTCCAATGGGACGCAGCGCACGTGGTGTTCGTGGTATGAAGCTAGGTAAGGAACAGAAAGTAATTTCCCTGCTAGTCGCCGAGAATGAGGAGCTATCAGTATTGACAGCAACCGAAAATGGCTACGGGAAACGCACCCCGATAAGTGAATATGCGCGCCACGGCAGAGGTACTCAAGGCATGATCTCGATTAGAACCAGTGAACGAAATGGAAAAGTAGTCGCCGCCAGGCTCGTGAAACAAGATGACGAAATCATGCTTATTACCACGGGAGGTGTACTGATTCGTACCCGGGTCAAGGAAGTTCGCAAAATGAACCGCGTTACTCAGGGAGTGAGACTAATTAATCTGGATGAGGGTGAAAAGCTAGCTGGACTTGAAAGAGTAATTGAAACCGATGTGGAATAGCCATTAAGTTGCCAAAATGTATAAGCCAAAATATAGATTTAAAATGTGGAGCGTATAGCAACTGTGGAACGTATATTTAATTTTAGCGCGGGTCCCGCGGTGTTACCGACAGAAGTACTACAACAAGCGCGTGACGAAATGCTCAACTGGCATGATAGCAACATGTCTGTGATGGAAATGAGTCATCGTGGCAAAGAATTTATGTCGATTGCCAAAAAAGTTGAAGCCGATTTTCGTGAATTAGTTGGCATTCCGGGTAGTTACAAAGTGCTGTTCCTTTCTGGTGGCGCTTCCAGCCAGTTCTCCATGGTACCGATGAATTTGCTACGCAAAAAAAAGGGGGCAGATTATATTAATACTGGAATGTGGTCAAAAAAAGCTATAAAGGAAGCACAAAGATATTGCAACGTAAATATTGCAGCCTCGTCGGAGGATACAAACTTCACGTATGCACCAACGCAAGACAAATGGAAACTCGACCCAAATGCAGCCTATGTGCACTACACGCCTAACGAGACCGTCGGTGGCGTAGAATTTAATTGGACACCCAATTTGGGCAACAATGTTCCGTTGGTAGCTGACATGTCGTCCAGTATATTGTCACGCCCACTGGATATTACTCAGTTTGGTTTAGTATATGCTGGAGCCCAGAAGAACATGGGTCCAGCAGGTCTGACCATTGTTATTGTGCATGAAGAACTGCTAGGCGCCGCCATACCAGGTACGCCAAGCATGTTCGACTATAAAATCCATGCTGATAACGCTTCCATGTATAACACTCCACCTGCTTTTGCCATGTATGTCACTGGGCTAGTATTCGAATGGCTGAAGAAAAAGGGAGGATTGGTAGAAATGGAAAAAATCAACATCGCCAAAGCCAATCTGTTATATGACTTATTTAATACAACTGATTTTTATCACTGCCCAGTAACCAATTCTGACCGCTCACGTATGAATGTTCCATTCACACTTAAGAATACGGCATTGAATGGTGAGTTTCTAAAACAAGCAGAAGATTGTGGCATGTTTCAGTTGAAAGGCCATCGTTCAGTAGGCGGGATGCGCGCTTCAATATACAACGCTATGCCGATTGAAGGTGTAGTTACCTTAGTAGAATTCATGAAAAAATTTGCGAGTATTCATGCCTAGCCGAGCGTATAAAACTTTTCAGATACAAGCACTCAATCAAATCTCTATACTTGGTTTGAACCTCTTTCCTAGCAAACGTTACGTCGTAGGAAACAATATGGCTGAACCGGATGCAATCCTTGTACGTTCGCACAATATGCTAAAAATGGAAATTCCTAAAAGTGTGATGGCAATTGGAAGAGCAGGTGCAGGAACCAATAACGTTCCAGTGAAAAAAATGAATCTACGTGGCGTACCTGTGTTTAATGCTCCTGGCGCAAATGCGAATGCGGTGAAAGAACTTGTATTAGCAGGTATGTTGATGGCAGCACGCAATCTGATTCCTGCAATTCACTTCACCGAAAGTCTACAAGGTAGCGACACTACTCTACATAAATTGGCAGAAGATGGTAAAAAACAGTATTCTGGAATGGAGTTACCAGGACGCACATTAGGAATTATTGGATTGGGTGCAGTAGGACGGCTAGTTGCAGACGCAGCCATTGGACTCGGAATGAAAGTGATAGGTTATGATCCTGAAATAACCGTGGATGCAGCATGGAATCTATCATCAGAAGTAAAAAAGGCTCCAAGTATTGAAAATCTGCTACAACACAGTGATTTCATAACCCTACACGTACCTTTACTTGATGCAACACGTCTACTGATTAATAGCAAATGTGTCAAAAACATGAAGCAAGGCGCAATCCTGCTTAATTTTTCTCGTGAAGGTATTATTGATGAAGATGCGGTACTAACAGGAGCTGAGTCCGGCAAAATAAAATACTATGTATGCGACTTTCCTAGTCAAAAACTCCAACATCATAAAGCGGTGATCACGTTACCACACTTGGGCGCTTCCACCATGGAAGCAGAAGAAAACTGCGCGATAATGGTGGTAAGGCAAATGATGGATTATTTAGAAAATGGGAATCTTGCCAATACTGTCAATTTTCCAAACTTAACGATGGGGCGCGAATCCCCTTATCGAATGGCGGTAGCCAATACTAACGTACCTAATATGCTGGGACAAATTTCTACCAATATGGCAAAAGCTGGGCTTAACATTCACAATATGGGAAATAAGTCTCGCGGCGAGATGGCCTACACCTTGGTAGATGTGGATAGCCCAGTACCACAAAAAACAATAGATAAGATTGCGGCAATTCCTGGCGTTTTGATGGTGCGATATTTACCAGTATTGGCTGAATAACTTTTACAAACAAGGAATTTATTCTCAATGACTGATCAACTTGGGCAACTTCGTGATGAGATAGATGCAATTGACCGTGAGCTACTTAATCTTGTAAACACGCGCGCCAGCCTGGCCAAGCAGATCGGTCAATTTAAAAAAGGCTTGATATATCGACCTGAGCGGGAAGCACAAGTACTGGAACGTATGCGAGAACTAAATTCTGGGCCGCTGACTCACGAGCACGTTTCACAGTTGTTTACTGAAATCATGTCATTATGCCGTGCTATGGAAGAACCATTGACTGTAGCCTATCTGGGACCACAAGGTACTTTTTCAGAAGAAGCCGTATTGAATCGCTTTGGTAGCGCCGTAACAACCCTCCCATGCGAATCGATTGATGAGGTATTTCACAAAGTAGAATCTGGTACAGCAAGTAATGGGATTGTACCAGTAGAAAACTCAAATGAGGGCGCAGTTGGTAAAACACTAGATCTACTATTACAAACCTCTCTAAAGGTTTGCGGTGAGATCCAGTTATCAATACATCAATGTCTGCTTGCTTTACATACTGATCTTAAGGGCATCAAAAAGATTTACTCTCATCCACAATCTCTGGCGCAATGTCATGAGTGGTTAAACAAAAATTTTCCTCTCCCACAAGTAAAACGGGTAATTGCAGCAAGCAATGCTCATGCAGCGATGATTGCTGTTGAAGATAAAAGTATTGCTGCAATTGCCAGCAAAAAAGCGGCCGAGGTGTATAAACTTTCCATATGCGCTGAAAATATTGAGGATGACCCAAGAAATACTACACGTTTTTTGGTACTCGGAACTCAGGATGTTGCTCCCTCTGGTAAGGACAAAACATCGCTAGCGATGTCGGCTAAAAATATTCCTGGTGCCATACATGCACTTTTGTCGCCTCTGGCAAAACATGGTGTAAGCATGAGTCACCTGGAATCTCGTCCCTCCCGCGCCAGCTTATGGGAATATGTTTTCTTTGTTGACATCCAAGGTCATCAGCAAAACGAGAAAATTGCGAAGGCGCTAGAAGAAATACGAGAGAAAGCAACATTCTTAAAAATACTCGGATCTTATCCATCAGCATAATTCAGTTTTAAGTGCCCGGGTAAAGCTTAATAGTGGTGTTTCCAATTTATTATGATTTTACGCGCCCCTAATTTTCTATACTTTATGGTGCTGGCTATATGAATCTTTGTGATCTTGCCCCGGAATATATCCACTCTATTGCACCCTACCAGCCAGGCAAACCGATTTCTGAGTTAGCAAGAGAAATGGGTTTGGATGAACACTCCATTATCAAACTCGCATCGAATGAGAATCCATTTGGGACAAGTCCTCTAGCACTTGAAGCAATGGAAAAAGCACTCAAAGAAGTGATGCGATACCCTGATGGCAATGGCTTTGAGTTGAAAACTGCGTTGTCGAAGAAGTATGCTGTAGACAGCGACCAAATCATGCTAGGTAACGGTTCCAATGATGTGCTAGAGCTGGCGGCCCGGGTATTCCTGAAACCTGGTGCATCAGCAGTTTACTCACAACATGCTTTTGCAGTTTACCCACTGGTGACCCAGGCAGTCGGAGCAAACGGTATCTCAGTTCCTGCCAAAAATTTTGGCCATGACTTGGATGCCATGCTAGAGGCTATAACACCTGAAACCCGCGTGGTATTTATTGCCAACCCGAATAATCCTACTGGTACTTTTGTGGCCGCTGCTGATCTTTTACGGTTTCTAAAACGAATTTCTCCAGATGTACTAGTAGTGCTTGATGAAGCCTATAATGAATATTTGCCAGAGGCTTCCAAAGCCAACAGTATTGAGTGGTTGAATCGCTTTCCCAATTTACTTATTACCCGTACTTTTTCTAAAATTTATGGTATGGCGGGTATCCGTGTAGGATTTGGACTTTCTCATACTCACTTGGCTGGATTGATGAACCGAATACGTCAGCCATTCAACGTTAACAGCATAGGACTCTCGGGGGCGTTGGCAGCTATAAATGACATAGAATTTGTCAAACGCTCCTATACGCTCAACCTGGCAGGAATGCTCCAAATAACTACAGGCCTGGATCGACTTGGAATCGAATATATTCCTTCCTACGGAAATTTTCTAAGTTTTTGTGTAAGGGATGGTAAAGCTATTACCGTGTATCAACACCTATTAAAGAAGGGAATTATTGTACGCCCACTCGGTATTTATGAGATGCCACAACATCTACGTGTCACCATCGGACTCGAATCCGAGAATCATAAATTTTTGCAGTCCCTTGAGAGTGCAATTAAGTAGGCTTGATTTCATTATCAAAACTTTTAATAAAGTTACTAAAGAATAATTTAAAACTATAACAAGAAAATCAATGTGTAAGACTGATATTATCTTAAACAAACTAGTGATTATCGGCGTCGGCTTGATTGGCGGCTCATTTGCGCTGGCACTACGTAAGGCGGGACGAGTTAAACATATTGTTGGTTTAGGACGAAGCAGGGAGAATTTACAGCGCGCACTGGAACTAGGAATATTAGACGAAATTACCGATGATTATCCGCTCGCACTCAAGAATGCAGATCTCGTATTACTTGCCATACCAGTGGGGCAGACTGCTAAAATTTTAGAGCAAATCGCCCCCCACCTCGAATCTAAAACCATTATAACTGATGCGGGAAGTACTAAACAAAATGTAATCGCAGCAGCGCGTTCTTACTTACCTGAACATTTAAAGAACTTTGTGCCTGGCCATCCTATCGCCGGAGCGGAGCAGAGTGGAGCAAACGCAGCGAACGCAGATTTATTCCGCGACAAGAATCTGGTACTTACCCCGTTAGACGAAACCAATACTAATGCACTAAATTGTGTAAAAGAGTTATGGCAAAGTTGTGGTGCCCGAATTTCACAAATAAAGGCCCATCAACACGATAAAATCCTCGCTTCGATAAGTCACCTACCCCATTTGCTGGCATCCACGCTGATGAACCATATTTTTTCTTCAAGCACAGAAGATAGCTCAGATGATCTACTGTGCTTTGCCGGTAGTGGTTTTCGTGACTTTACCCGCATTGCAGGAAGTTCTCCAGAAATGTGGCGCGACATCTGCCTCGCTAATCGCGAATTGTTACTTAAACAAATTGATGCCTATCAAAACGAGCTGACACACATGCGCGAAATATTAGAAAATGGTGATGAATCAGCGTTGGAAAAAGCTTTTTTCGATGCACGTGCAATACGGAAAAGATGGTTAATAGACAAGCATTGAGCCATGGATTTAGGCTAATTTAAATTACGCGAGTTTTTTAATTAGCGCCAAAGAGAAGGTACGATTCTTCCCATTATTGTAATTTCAGATATGCAATGCTCGCTTGTCTACACCTAATGCCGCCTCGTGTAGTACTTCGGACAAAGAAGGATGAGCGTGTACAATACGAGCAATGTCTTCGCTGCTAGCGGCGAATTCCATTGCCATCACAGCTTCAGAGATCATCTCGGAAACATAGGGACCAATCATGTGAACACCGAGGATACGATCAGTATTAGCATCTGCAAGGACTTTGACAAAACCACTTGTCTCACCTAATGCTCTTGCACGTCCATTTGCCATAAAAGGAAACTGCCCCGCTTTATACTTAATTCCTGCAGTTTTTAATTCTTGCTCAGTCTTGCCCACCCAAGCTATCTCTGGTGATGTGTAGATCACCCAAGGAATAATATCGAGATTTAGCTTTGTAAGCTCTCTTACTTGACCTTCTACATTTGCGAATATTGACTCTGCTACCGCTATACCCTCTTCTGAAGCCTTATGTGCCAACATTGGCCCGCGCACAACGTCACCAACGGCATACACATTTGGCAGATTGGTACGACAATGGCTATCTACTCCTATGTGACCACCATCATCTATTCTGAGGCCAACATTTTCTGCTCCCAATTCAACAGTATTTGGAACTCGGCCAACCGATACAATCAACTTATCAACTTCTAGTTTTTTCGCTCTAGCTTGAGCGTCAAGGTATTTCACTATAACGGTTTTCTTTCCAGTTTTAATCTCGATAAGTTTAATACCGGTTAGTATTTCTAACCCTAATTCCCTAGTAAAAATCTTATGTGCTTCTTTTGCTACTTGTTCATCGACCACTGAGAGAAACTCCGGCAACGCCTCAAGAATAGTTACCTCTGACCCGAGTCTTCGCCAAACGCTAGCCATTTCTAAACCGACCACCCCTGCACCAATAATACCTAGCCGCTTAGGTACTTCGACCAATGCTAGTGCGCCTTCATTATCTAATACACGTTCATTGTCCACTGCTACAAATGGTAACTGGCGCGGCGTTGAACCTGTGGCGATGATGATATATTTTGCTTCAATAGTTTCTTCTTCGTCTCCACTCTTTACCTTAACTTTCCAAGGCTTTTTGTCATCTTTATCCTTAACTAATGTTCCTCGCCCATGAATTGAGCTAACTTTATTTTTCTTAAACAACATGGCGATTCCACTGGTGAATGCTGTAACAATCTTATCCTTACGGGAAAGCATCATAGGAATATCTACCGACAAACCTTCGACCTTGATCCCATGCCCTGAGTATTTATGTGCAACACGCTCATAATTCTCTGAAGATTCCAGCAATGCCTTGGAAGGAATACAACCTACATTGAGACAGGTACCACCAAGACTTGCTTTGCCCTGCAGATTCTTCCACTCGTCGATACAAACGGTATTAAGCCCCAATTGGGCACATCGGATTGCAGCTACATAGCCTCCGGGTCCGGCACCAATTACTGCCACATCAAAAGATTGAGACATTTTCTATATTGTAAATAATATAATGCTAAATCTAAATTAGAGGATATAATCCACTGTTTTATAATGAATAATATTAAGTATTATTCTCTAGGTTTCTAGTAATGGGCCCATCGGGTTTTCAAGCGACTCTTTCATAGCTACCAGAGAAAGTACTGCTTCACGTCCATCAATAATGCGATGATCATATGATAATGCTAAGAAATTAATTGGACGAATGACCACTTGGCCATTCTCGGCCACCGGACGCTCCTTAATGGCATGAACTCCAAGAATCGCACTTTGTGGTGGATTGATGATAGGGGTAGAGAGCATCGAACCAAATACGCCACCATTGGTAATAGAAAAAGTACCTCCTGTTAACTCTTCAATTGTAAGTTTACCTTCTCGGGCACGCGCGCTGAAATCAGCAACTTGTTTTTCGATTTCAGCCTGCGACAGGCGATCAGCATCACGGATAATTGGCACCACTAACCCACGCGGACTCCCTACCGCAATACCTATATCGTAATAACCGTGATAAATAATATCGTTGCCATCCACCGAAGCATTGACAATAGGAAACTTCTTCAATGCCTCTACAACTGCCTTAACAAAAAATGAGGTGAAGCCAAGCTTTACTCCGTGCTCTTTCTCAAACTGATCCCTATTACGAGCACGAAAATCTATTATCGCCTGCATATTAACTTCGTTAAAAGTTGTAAGTATTGCCGCAGTGGATTGTGACTGCACCATCCGCTCAGCTATACGCAATCGTAACCTGGACATGGCTACACGTTGCTCTGGTCGATTTCCCACTGATGTGGATGCTGAATCTGTGGAAGTTCCTGGAGTGGATTTGGATTTTAAGTGAACCACAACATCCTCCTTAGTAATGCGCCCCCCCCGACCTGTACCACTGATTGCACTGATTTCTGAAGTTTTGATGTTTTTCTCCGCCGCCATCCTTTTGGCTGCGGGAAGCATCGATGGTTTAACTGCAGCTATAGATTTTTTATTCGACGATACAATATTTTTAGTAGGAGCAGAAACGGCAGCAACCTTAGTGTCTATAGTAGCAATAAGCTCGCTGCTAACCACCGTGGCCCCATCGCCCTTGATAATCTCTACCAGCATACCAGTTACCGGTGCTGGCAACTCTAGTACCACTTTATCAGTTTCAATATCTATCAAATTTTCGTCACGCTCAACAAATTCACCTTGTTTTTTATGCCATGAGACCAGGGTAGCCTCTGCTACCGACTCGGATAATACTGGAACTTTAACTTCGACTAGCATGACTTTGCCTTTAGATTAAATTCTCTTGCGAAATGCTGCTACGACCAATTCATTCTGCTCAAAATTATGTTTTGCCAAATATCCTGCGGCAGGTGATGCCGAAGATGGGCGTAACGCATAACCAAGAATCTGATTAAGTCCCAAATGTCGCAGCAAATAATGCTGAATACGATGCCAAGCGCCCTGGTTTCCCGGCTCCTCCTGACACCAAAGTACATCATTGGCCTGATCATAACGATCGACCTCGGCTTGAAAGTCATCATGAGGAAAAGGATATAGCTGTTCAATACGGATAATCGCTATATCTACAATTTTTTGTTCTTTTCGGTAAGCCAACAGGTCGTAATAGACTTTGCCACTACAAGCGATGATGCGCCGCACTTTCTTTGGGTCAAGGTATTCTACTTCTGGGATTACAGTCAAAAAGCTTCCATTGGCTAATTCTTCCAGCTTTGATACTGACTCTTTACGACGCAATAAACTTTTTGGACTCATGATTATGAGTGGTTTACGTAGCGGGCGAATCATTTGACGCCGTAACAAGTGAAACATCTGTGCTGGATTAGACGGCACACAAACCTGAATATTGTATTCGGCACATAATTGTAAATAACGCTCAAGCCGCGCTGAGGAGTGCTCGGGGCCCTGTCCCTCGTAACCATGTGGAAGCATCATTACCAATCCACACAGCCGTCCCCACTTGGCTTCCCCAGATGCTATAAACTGATCAATCACAACCTGAGCACCATTAGCAAAGTCACCAAACTGTGCTTCCCAAACTACAAGTTCATTAGGCTCGGCTGTAGTATAGCCATATTCAAAAGCTAGAACTGCTTCCTCTGATAACATTGAATCAATCATCCCGAAATTCGGTTGTTTTGGTGCAATGTGACGAAGTGGGAGATAAGTCCTTTCATCCTGTTGTTCCAAACTCTGATTATGCAACACCGCATGGCGATGAAAAAAAGTTCCACGCCCGGAATCTTGTCCTGAAATACGCACTGGATACCCATCACTCAAGAGCGCCGCATATGCCAGATTCTCAGCCATCCCCCAATCCAAAAATAACTTTCCATCACCCATCAATCGACGGTCCTCAATAATTTTTTTAACTCGAGAATGTAACTTAAAGTTATCAGGGATATCAGTAAGTCGTTTAGCCAGATGCTTCAATTTTGCCATCGACAAACCAGTTTGCACCTTCTGATTCCACTTACTTGTCTTCAAGAAAGGCGCCCAGTCTACCGCACGTGACGACTTCCTACCATAACGTATGGTCTTATTAGGGTTACGACCCGCATCCATGTCATTGCGGTAATTCATTAAAATATCTTCAGCTTCACCAGTCTTAATAACGCCCTCAATTTCTAGCTTGTCAGCGTAGAGTTTACGTGTACCAGGATGTTGACCAATAATGTTGTACATCAATGGTTGCGTCACCATTGGGTCATCCTGTTCATTGTGGCCAAGACGGCGAAAACAAACCATATCTATGACCACATCCTTCTGAAACTGCATCCGAAAATCAAGCGCAAGCTCACTAACCATCGCTACTGCCTCAGGATCATCACCATTGACATGAAATATGGGCGCTTCAACCATTTTCGACACCTCAGTACAATAAAGTGTAGAACGTGAATCGCGCGGATCAGAAGTAGTAAAACCAATCTGGTTATTGATAATGACATGTACCGTGCCGCCAGTTCCATAGCCACGAGTCTGGGACAGATTTAACGACTCCATCACCACGCCCTGACCAGAATATGCAGCATCTCCGTGCAGCAATACTGGCAATACCATTTTTCCCTGCTTGTCTAACAGCTCATGCTGCCGGGCACGTACTGAGCCTTCTATTACAGGATTGATAATTTCAAGATGTGACGGATTAAATGCGAGTGTCGCTCGCATAACTCCACCTGGCGTTGATATGGAAGAGGAAAATCCTTGATGATACTTGACATCTCCCGCAATTAGCTCCTGCGCATGTTTGCCCTCAAATTCCTGGAACAAGTCGGATGGCATTTTGCCTAAGATGTTTACTAGCACATTGAGTCGCGCACGATGTGCCATGCCAATTACTACCTCTTGCACACCCATTCGACCGGCACGCTGCAATAAGTTATCCAACAATGGGATTAAACTCTCGCCACCCTCACCGGAAAAACGCTTCTGTCCAACATAACGAGTATGCAAGTATTTTTCTAATCCCTCTGCCGCACTCAGGCGTTCCAGAATATGACGCTTATACTCAGCAGAGAAAGTAGGTTGTGCTCGCGTGCCTTCAAGGCGGTTCTGAATCCAGCGTTTCTGCTCAGTATCGCTCATGTACATGTACTCTACCCCGATACTCCCACAGTAGATTTGCTGAAGCAATTGCAAAATTTTTCGTAGTGGTGCAAGTTCCGGACCGACTAGCGAACCCGTATTAAATACCGATCCCATATCCTCCTCAGTCAACCCATAGAATGATGGGTCAAGTCCTGGAATATATGGTTTCTTCAGACGTTTAAGCGGATCAAGATTAGCTTGGCGTACACCAAGAAAACGAAAAGCATTGATAATCTGCAGCACTGATACTTGCTTACGTTCCTCAGAAACATTGTGTATGACTTGTGAAGTAGTGTGACCGTTTTTACGACGTTCTTTTTCTATTCGAATGAATGATTCAATTACTGGGCCGTGTGGAATATCGGGTGTTTTCCTCCCCTCCCCTTGTTGTAATCCATCAAAGTATCCGCGCCATTCCAGAGGTACCGAAGTTGCGCATTGCAAATAGTCCTCGTAAAGCTCCTCAATAAATGGCGCATTTGCACCATATAACATTGAACTCTTAAACAATTGCTTCATCATATTCACGAATCTTGCTTCAATTATTTGTGATAGACCCAAACTACTTACGTTGTGCAATCGGCACTACTGCACGCGTTGGAACACCAGTATAGAGTTGACGTGGACGACCTATCTTAAGTTGCGTATCAGATATCATTTCAATCCACTGAGATATCCACCCTACTGTGCGTGCAGTAGCAAATATGGCAGTGAACATGGAAGATGGAATACCGAGTGCACGCTGTACAATACCTGAATAGAAATCAACATTAGGATAGAGTTTCTTGGAAACGAAGTATTCATCTTCCAGCGCAATTCTCTCCAGTTTCAATGCCAGCTTGAATAGACGATCATTCTCCAATCCCAGTTCACTTAATACCTCATGGCAGGTTTCACGCATCAGTTTCGCGCGAGGGTCAAAATTCTTATACACCCTGTGGCCAAAACCTACCAACCTAAAATCATCTTTAGAGTCCTTGGCTCGATCAATATACTTACCTATGCGTGTGTCATCCCTGATTTCTTCTAGCATAGCAAGGCAAGCTTCATTCGCCCCGCCATGCGCTGGCCCCCACAGACAGGCAATGCCTGCAGAGATGCAAGCAAACGGATTGGCTCCACTGGATCCAGCCAAGCGAACTGTAGAAGTAGAAGCGTTTTGTTCGTGGTCGGCATGTAGGATCAGGATGCGATCCAGTGCCCGCGCCAACACAGGGTTGGGCTTGTATTCTTCAGAAGGAACGGCAAACATCATATGCATGAAATTTTCCGCATAACTGAGACTGTTACGCGGATAATTGAAAGGGTGCCCGAGGTTATATTTATATGCCATTGCAGTAATGTTAGGTAACTTTGCGATCAAATGATAAGCTGAAAGTTCACGGTGCGCTGCATCTGAAATATCTAGAGCCTCGTGATAAAATGCAGATAAAGCACCAACCACTCCCACCATCACAGCCATCGGATGAGCATCACGGCGAAATCCAGAATAGAATCGTACAAGTTGCTCATGCACCATCGTATGTTCATTGATAGATTCTACGAATATAACCTTCTGGTCTACCGTAGGCAGCTCGCCGTTTATCAATAAATAACACACTTCCATAAAATCACAGTGTTCAGCCAACTGCTCGATCGGATAGCCTCGATAAAGCAATATGCCTTTATCTCCATCAATAAAGGTTATTTCAGAGCTGCTGCTAGCTGTAGAAAGGAAGCCTGGATCATAAGTAAACATACCGCTCTTCGCATGTAAAGTACGAATGTCTATCACATCCGGCCCCATACTCCCAGATAAGATTGGAAATTCAGTGGGCTGATCACTATTTCCCAAATTAAATTTAGCTGTCCTTTTTTGCTCCATATTTTTCTCCACTGGTTTTATAATTAGCGGTAAAGCTACCGTAATTGGGCTAATCTATTTGTAAAAGCCGCAGCATGGGCTGCAGCTTTATGTCGCCCATTTCTTTCTTTGCAGTAATCATATCCCACAAGTCATTGTCAGGAAGGTTCAGTAATGTGTCAAACTGCTGTAATTCAGTCTCATTCAGTTGCGTATAGTGTTTGTCCACAAACCTTTGTAATACAATATCCAGTTCTAGCATACCCCGCCTGCAACGCCAGCGAACGCGATCTAATTCTTTCATACGGTCCTTTTCACCATCATGCCCTTAATCTTGTTGATAGCTTTGGTTGGATTTAACCCCTTAGGGCATGTATCCACGCAGTTCATAATGGAATGACAGCGAAACAGGCGGTACGGATCCTCAAGATTGTCCAACCTCTCAGCAGTGGCTTGGTCACGACTGTCGGCAAGAAAGCGATATGCTTGCAACAATGCCGCAGGGCCAACATATTTGTCAGGGTTCCACCAGAACGAAGGACATGCTGTGGAACAACATGCGCACAGGACGCATTCATATACACCATCGAGCTCTGCTCTTTCTTCAGGAGATTGTAATCGTTCTGTTTCCGGCGGTGGATCGTTATTGATGAGATAAGGCTTAATTGAGTGATACTGCTTAAAAAATTGGGTCATGTCCACGATCAGATCTCTTATTACGGGTAATCCTGGAAGTGGTCGCAATTCTACTGGTTCTTTTAATTCGGAAATTGGTGTAATGCAGGCCAATCCATTGCGGCCATTTATATTCATTCCGTCTGACCCACACACCCCTTCCCGACAAGAACGTCGCAAACTCAAACTATCATCGACAACCTTGATACGTATTAACGCATCAAGCAACATTTTATCTGCTGGTTCCAGCACTATGTCGTATTCTTGCATATACGGCTTTTCGTCCTTATCAGGATCGTAGCGATAAATTGAAAAACGCATATTTTCTCCAAAATTAATAAATTTTAAAAAATAAACTAGGGATGGTAAAGTAGAACAAATAACCTACCCTCTTTCATGTTTCATCGTTTATCACTCGTCTTAGTAAGTCCTTGCCTTAGGCGGAAATGATTCTACGGTCAATGGCTTTAGCCTCACTGGCTTGTAATCTAGCCGTCTGCCCTCACTGAAATACAAAGTATGCTTAAGCCACTTGTCGTCATCTCGTATGGAAAAATCGTCACGAGCATGAGCGCCACGACTCTCTTTACGAGCTTCTGCCGATACCATGGTAGCAAGTGCAACCTCCGCCAGATTGGTAAGTTCCAGTGCTTCTACTCGTGCTGTATTAAATACCCTGCTTTTATCCCTAATTTCGGTATGATCAGCCTGTTCTACAAGCTTGCTAATTTTTGTCACACCCTCTTTCAACATATCAGCAAAACGAAACACACCGCAATGTGCCTGCATGGTCTTACGTAACACATCAGCGACTTGAGCTACACTCTCACCATCCTTCTGGCTGTCTAAACGAGCTAGTCGTGCAAGTGACTTATCTGTGGCACTTGTAGGCAATTGTTTATGATGGGAGATTTTTTTCAAGTCTTCTATAATCTGGCTACCAGCAGCTCGTCCGAATACAAGTATATCAAGTAGAGAATTAGTGCCTAGGCGATTCGCCCCATGCACTGATATACAGGCACATTCGCCCACCGCGTACAAGCCCTGTACTACTTCTTCAGGCCCAGTTTTATATGGAACAACAACCTGTCCATAAAGATTTGTGGGAATGCCGCCCATCATGTAATGCGCAGTGGGCACGACCGGAATCGGTTCTTTGATCGGGTCCACCTGCGCGAACTTGATAGCAATTTCACGAATACCTGGTAGTCGCATATTTATTATATTTGCATCAAGATGATTTAGCTTCAGCATTAGATGGTCAGCATTATTTCCACAGCCACGGCCCTCTTTAATCTCCATGGTCAGGGCGCGAGAAACTACGTCACGACTAGCCAGATCCCTGGCGTTGGGTGCATAGCGTTCCATAAAACGTTCGCCATCCTTATTCAACAAATATCCGCCTTCACCGCGTACAGCTTCACTGATAAGTACCCCTGCTCCATACACACCGGTAGGATGAAACTGCCAAAATTCCATATCCTCCAAAGGAATACCACTACGCGCTGCCATACCAAGACCATCACCAGTATTGATAAAAGCATTAGTACTAGCTTGGAACACGCGCCCACCCCCACCGGTAGCTAACAGCACGGCTCTGGCTTGTAATGCCATCACTTCTCCAGTTTCCATTTCGAGCGCCGTCACGCCAAGCACAGCACCCTGTTCATCACGAATCAAATCTAACCCCATCCATTCAATAAAAAACTGGGTATTGGCACGCACGTTGCGTTGATATAGTGTGTGCAGTAAAGCATGTCCAGTTCGATCTGCGGCTGCACAGGAACGTGTCGCTTGTGCCCCACCAAAATTTTGGGATTGACCACCAAAGGGACGCTGGTAAATTTTTCCATTCTCCAAACGATCGAACGGCATTCCAAAGTGCTCTAGTTCATATACGACTTCACTGGCCTGACGACACATAAACTCTATGGCATCCTGATCACCAAGATAATCAGAGCCTTTCACCGTGTCATACATATGCCAATGCCAATTGTCCTCAGTAACATTACCAAGAGATGCAGCAATGCCTCCCTGTGCAGCCACAGTATGTGAGCGGGTAGGAAATACCTTAGACAATACCGTAACCTTAAATCCCGCTTCTGACAATTGCAAAGCTGCGCGCATCCCTGCACCGCCTGCTCCTACAATAACTACATCAAATTTTCTCTTGGTTATCGCCATACTAGCCCCATACTATTTCGATAGCCCATACGGCATAAAAAAGCAGAGATAGAATGACCAGCACCTGTATAGTTAAACGAATGCCTGTTTCGTGAATGTAATCCATCAGAATGTTACGTATTCCTATCCAGGCATGCCAACAAAGGCTTACAAAAAATAGGAATGAAGCAATACGTATCCACTGATTGGCAAATATCGTTTCCCATGCAGCATGGTCATGTGGCGTAGAAATTAGCAATGCCACTATCAACGAAAGAATATAGACTACCATCACTACAGCAGTAACACGTTGCGCTAGCCAATCTAGCAACCCGTAATGAGCACCAGTAACTATGCGCTTTACCATATCACTATCCCAACTAATAGCGTAAGAACAACCCCTGCTACTAATACTAGCCTGCTGCTCATCCGCGCCTGCTCCAGCTCGATACCGTAATGTAAATCTAGTGCAAGATAACGAATACCTGCACACAAATGGTGCATAAAAAACCATAAAAAAAGTACCAGCACACTTTTGACCGGCAGCCCAGCCAAAACAGTATAAAATTCGTCATGACTTTGTGGAGAGTCCAACATCATCTGTAAACTGTAAAGTAGAATAGGAATTCCTGGGAAAAATAGAAGCACTCCGCTCACGCGGTGAAGAATCGAAATCACTGCGGGTAAAGGCAGTTTGATTTCAATAAGATTAAGATACTTGGGGCGTTTTCTATGCAATTTTCGCTTCTATATAACTAGGTATAAATCAGGGGCGAGTTTAGCCCGTTACAGTCGTAGACACAACCCAAGTACTTTAAGTAAACAGATGCAATTAAACCTGAATGAATCGTTTAATCTGAGTAAATTGACACTAATGGAGGATGTTTTTATAGGCATGAGCGATAAGCATGCAATAATGTGCAAGAAGTTTCAGAATAAACCCATTCCTACATAGTATCTAAGTATCGTGTATCCATTATGGAGTCAAGGTGATTTTCTATCATACGATTAGAGTTCCGGTTTTATTTGCCCTTCAAATTATTTATTAGATTTTCTAGTTATTTATTTAGAAATTCTTAGAATTAGCCACCTTTATTGGGAGAGAAAAAATGAAGCCCCCCATTCGCGTTGCAGTTAGCGGCGCTACAGGCCAAATAGGCTATAGCCTTCTTTTTCGTATTGCTACAGGCGACATGCTTGGCAAAGATCAACCAATCATTTTGCAATTACTTGATATACCACAATCACAGTTTGCTCTCAAAGGCATAGTCATGGAACTGGAAGATTGCGCATTTCCACTACTGGCTAACATAGTCGCAACTGATAATCCCAAAATTGCTTTCCGCGATGCTGGCATTGTATTGCTTGTAGGTGCGAGGCCACGCGGCAAAGGCATGGAACGTAAAGATTTGCTGAAAACTAATGGTGAAATATTCACTACTCAGGGAAAAGCATTAGATGAAGTCGCTAATCGCGACGTAAAAGTTACGGTAGTGGGAAATCCTGTCAACACCAATGCATTAATTACTATGAAAAATGCACCTGGATTAAAACCAGATAATTTTTCTGCAATGATGAGACTGGACCATAATCGCGCATTGTCTCAGATAGCTATAAAACTTGCACAGCCTGTTTCTGGTATCAGTAAGATGGTGGTGTGGGGAAATCATTCCACTACTCAATATCCCGATCTAAGCTACGCAGAAATAGATAGTAGAAATGTCAGTAACCTCATTAACAATCCAGCATGGGTAAAAAGTAGTTTTATACCCACTGTGCAGGATCGCGGAATGTCAATTATTAAGGCTCGAGGTATGTCGAGTGCCGCCAGTGCTGCTAATGCCGCTATTGACCATGTTCATGATTGGGTCTTCGGAACAAAAGAAAATGATTGGACCTCTATGAGCATACCTTCGGACGGCAGTTATGATATTCCTGAGGGTGTAATTTACAGCCATCCTGTCATCTGTCAGGATGGTGTTTACAAAATTGTTCAAGGATTAGAAATAAGCGAATTTAGTAAGGAAAAGATGCACGCAACTTACACAGAGCTGGTAGAAGAACGGGAATCAGTAAAATATTTGCTGGGAAACTAGTATTTATTTTTGTTCTTTTTTCGTTTCTCACATATCACTTCAATTCAGCATTCATTTTAACGCTTATGTGTAAGTCTATATGAGATACGTAATAGATAATTTACATGGCACACAATCAATTTAATAATCTAGAAGAACTCCTGCTCCCCAAGGGTGGAAAAATAAAATTTTATTCTTTACCTGCGTTCGAAAAAATGGGTCTTGGTAAAATTTCACGGCTACCAGTTTGTATTCGTATTGTGCTGGAGTCGGTAGTACGTAATTTCGATGACAAGAAAATTACTGAAGCGCATGTAAGGCAGCTCGCTGGATGGAAACCTAATGCTACACGAACGGAAGAAGTTCCCTTTGTCGTGTCGCGTATAGTTTTACAAGACTTTACAGGTGTCCCATTACTGGCAGACCTGGCAGCAATGCGCAGCGTAGCAAAAAGAATTGGTAAAAACCCAGAACTTATTGAGCCGCTGGTGCCAGTTGATTTAGTAGTTGATCACTCAATTCAGGTCGATCATTATGGCAACAAGCAAGCACTTGATCTCAACATGGAAATTGAATTTAGCCGCAACAATGAGCGCTATCAATTCATAAAATGGGGCATGCAAGCGTTTGAAACGTTCAAGGTGGTACCGCCCGGCATAGGTATTGTGCACCAAGTTAATCTAGAACATCTTGCCCGTGGAGTCCATCAAAAAAATGGTGTGGTTTACCCAGATACGCTGGTTGGAACTGATTCACACACCACCATGATTAATAGTATTGGGACCGTTGGTTGGGGTGTAGGGGGTATCGAGGCAGAAGCTGGTATGTTAGGCCAACCAGTTTATTTTCTCACCCCAGATGTAGTAGGCGTAAATTTAACAGGCAAGCTGCGCAGGGGGGTTACTGCAACTGATCTTGTATTAACCATTACCGAAATACTGCGAAAAGCAAAAGTCGTAGGTAAGTTTGTCGAATTTTTCGGGGATGGCACTAAGTCGCTAACACTTCCGGATCGAGCGACTATTGCCAACATGGCACCTGAATACGGTGCAACTATGGGCTTTTTTCCGGTAGACGACACTACCATTGAATACTTCAGAAATACTGGACGTAGTGACGAGCAAACCACCTTATTCCAATCCTATTTTAAGGCACAAAGATTATATGGTATTCCACGTAAGGGCGAGATCGATTACAGCTGTGAATTGGATCTTGATTTAGGCTCGATTGCTCCTTCATTGGCCGGACCTAAGCATCCACAGGATCGCATAGAAATCGGCAACGTCAAAGCTAAATTCTCTGATCTTTTTACCAAACCCGTTGCAAAGAATGGATATGCCAGAAAAGCAGAAGTTTTGAATCAGCGCTACCCTATCCATGATTGTTTTAATGACGGTACTAACACTTCTGTTGATACTAATAACAGCAAACATGAAAAACACTCTCCATCTGATGACGATAGGAATGTCATGGAGATGACTGATAGCCTCCCATCTGTTGAGAAAGATAGCGCTCTAAAACACAAACCAAACAGTTTGATTGATTTAGGCCACGGTGACGTATTAATTGCGGCCATTACTTCTTGCACAAATACTTCCAACCCTGGCGTACTGATCACTGCAGGGTTACTGGCAAAGAAAGCCGTTGAAAAAGGGCTGACAGTAAAACGTCACATCAAGACATCCCTTGCCCCTGGCTCCCGAGTAGTAACGGAGTATCTTACTGTTACCGGCCTGTTGCCCTACCTCGAAGAACTTGGCTTTAACCTCGTCGGCTACGGCTGTACCACTTGCATCGGTAACTCTGGCCCCCTGTCGGGGCCGATCGAAGAAACCATTGTGAAAAACAATTTAGTGTGTGCTGCTGTACTCTCAGGTAACCGCAATTTCGAGGCACGCATTCATTCCAACATCCGTGCCAACTTTCTTGCTTCACCTCCATTAGTAGTTGCATATGCCATTGCTGGAACCATGCTTAAGGATCTAATGACTGAACCGCTTGGTATTGGCAAGGATGGAAAACCGGTCTGGCTTGGCGATATCTGGCCAAGCAATGAGGAAATTAATGCACTGATGAAATTTGCCACCAAAGCGGAAACTTATCGGAAGCTCTACAGTGATCTAACTAAAAATCATCTGCTATGGAACAATATATCATCGGTTGCTGGTAAAGTTTATAACTGGCCAGAATCTACCTACATCGCTGAACCGCCATTTTTCCAAGATTTTTGCATTGAACCTCTGCAATTAGGTGGGCATGGTGAAATCTTTAACGCTCGCGCACTAGGAATGTTTGGTGATTCGTTAACCACCGATCACATCAGCCCGGCCGGTGCCATCAAGGACACTTCACCCGCTGGAAAATACCTACTTGCAAACAACGTGCCCAAAACTGATTTCAACAGTTATGGCTCACGTCGCGGCAACCATGATGTGATGGTGCGTGGAACCTTTGCTAATGTACGCATCAAGAATCTAATGATACCTGGCAGTGAGGGTGGCATCACTCTACATCAATGCAATAAAGGGACTGAAAGCGAACAGATGAGTATTTTTGACGCTGCAATGAAGTACATGATAGACGGCGTGCCCACGGTGGTTTTCGGCGGAAAAGAGTACGGCACAGGATCAAGCCGAGACTGGGCGGCTAAGGGACCCCAACTACTCGGCGTCAAAGCGGTAATTGCCAAAAGCTTCGAACGTATACATCGCAGTAATCTGGTTGGCATGGGCATATTACCATTGCAATTCAAGAGCAATGACAGCACACAATCGCTAAACATCAATGGCTCCGAACAATTTGATATCCTGGGTCTGAATAACATTCATCCGCAGCAAGATGTAACGCTGGTAATCCACGACAAAAATGGCCTGCGCCGCGAGGTTAAACTACTATGTCGGATAGATACCTCTGTCGAGGTAGACTACTACATGCATGGCGGCATACTACCTTACGTACTCAGGGAGCTCATGACTACCTAGATTTAAATCTGCTC
>QIFK01000082.1 GCA_003230615.1 Nitrosospira sp.
GTTTGCCACAATGGCATGGTTAAATCGAAAGTACTTTCTATTTTTCTGGTGTCCAAGCGTGAATTTCCGGGTCGTCGTGCAGGTTGAGAAAATTTATCAGTTGAAACAGGTAGAACACTTTCTGGCGCAACTTTAAGTTTGATTCCAGCTTGACGGATGATATCAAGTACGAATCTGGCGTAGCCATACCATGAGATTTCGCCTTTGGCAGCCAGGTGATACAAGCCTGATACTTGCGGTTGTCGAAGGGCTGTACGAATTGAATGGGTGGTAACATCTGCTAGCAAATCAGCACCCGTAGGCGCGCCTATCTGATCGTCAATAACTGTGAGATGACCGTGTTCCTGTGCAAGACGAATCATGGTTTTAGCAAAGTTCTTACCACGTGCAGAATAGACCCAACTGGTACGAAATATCAGATGTAAGCAGCCAGAATTAAAGATGGCTTTTTCACCTTCCAACTTTGTTGAACCATAAACATTTAAGGGTACAGTGGGATCAGTTTCTTTCCAGGGCTTGGTTTCATTACCTTCAAATACATAATCGGTAGAATAATGAATCAACCAGGCACCTAACTTCCGAGACTCCTGTGCAAGTATTTCAGGAGCCAGAACATTGATGGTGCGGGCTAATTCTGGCTCACTTTCAGCCTTGTCTACAGCTGTATATGCAGCAGCATTGACTATTACATCTGGAGAAATTTCATGAATGGTTTGAATAATGCCATCTGGATGAGTAAAGTCACCACACAGTTCCTGATCATCAACATCTAGAGCTACTAGCTTTCCTATAGAAGAGAGGCTTCGTTGTAGCTCCCAACCCACTTGGCCATTTTTACCGAATAACAAAATTCTCACAAAGCACGCTCTTTATGATTTTTATCAATCCACTTCCGATATGTGCCTGATTGCACATTGCGGACCCAGATTTGGTTGTCAAGATACCATCGCACAGTTTTATGGATACCAGTTTCAAAGGTTTCAATTGGTTTCCAGCCTAGTTCCCTCTCTATTTTTTTAGAATTAATAGCGTATCGGCGATCGTGACCAGGACGGTCTGTAACAAAAGTAATTTGTTGTTGGTAACGTTTGTCATCAGCACGCGGATATAGTGTATCTAGTAATGCACAAACGGTGTGTACGATATCGATGTTAGGTTTCTCGTTCCGACCACCAATATTATAGGTTTCCCCAGGGGTGCCTGCTTCCAGCACCAGACGGATTGCAGCGCAATGGTCTTTTACGTAAAGCCAGTCTCGGATTTGCTGACCATCTCCATATACAGGTAATAGTTTGCCTGCGAGAGCATTGACGATTATCAGTGGGATTAGTTTCTCTGGGAATTGGTAGGGGCCATAATTATTGGAGCAATTGGTAGTAAGTACTGGTAAACCGTAGGTATGATAGTAGGCGCGTATTAAGTGATCACTAGCCGCTTTGCTTGCCGAGTAAGGGCTATTGGGTTCATAACGATGATCCTCATCAAAAGCTTCATCTTCACTTGCCAGAGAGCCATAAACTTCGTCTGTAGAGATATGGATAAAGCGGAAATTCTGTTTTGCTTTGTTTTCTAGTGTGCTCCAGTAAGCTCGTGTAGTTTCTAGTAACCGGAAGGTGCCGACAATGTTAGTCTGTATAAATTCTTCAGGGTCCTGGATGGAGCGATCCACATGGCTTTCAGCAGCAAAGTTGATGATAGCACGAGGTTGATATTTAGTGAGTAATCTGGCTGTCAGGGTAGAATCACAAATGTCACCTTGAGCGAAGATATGTCTTTTATCATCGTTTAGTGAAACCAAATTTTCTAAATTACCCGCATAAGATAGGACATCAAGGTTAATAACCTCTTCATCAGATTGTGTTAGCCAATCCAATAAAAAATTCGCACCAATAAATCCAGCGCCCCCTGTTATTAATATCATGCACAGTCCTTAAGCTATATTTTCTTGCCATAATACTTTACAGTATTCTTAATGTAGTATTTTACCTTACTGTTGTGCAATAGATTCGATCAAAGATCCTTACCATTTTGTTCAATACAACTATCCATTTTTTTCGGCAACGTATTTCGTGCTCACAAATGGGAGTATACGATTGAATATATTTCATTAAGTTTTTGTCGTACTAGTGTTTGCATGTTGCCGTGTTTAGAAGTATCGGGACATTATAATTTGAGCCCTTTCACCTATTCAGTTAAAATTCGTTTTTCTCAGGCGCGTAGCTCAGCTGGTTAGAGCACCACCTTGACATGGTGGGGGTCGTTGGTTCGAGTCCAATCGCGCCTACCAAAAGACCGAGTAGGACCTATTTTCTGCCCAAATTGATATATTTTAGAATATTCTCTCGTCTACTACGCTCACATTATTAAGCCCGAGTGTGAGCTATTAAAATTCAGATGAGGCTGTGGTAAATAAATGAGTATATGAGATTTGTATAGTGAAATCCCTATTCAGGAGACATATAAATTTGTTGTGTAAAAGCTGCTGAAGACAATAAGATCACTTGTTCCTTATATGAATCCTGCTGACCTATTATATGTCGCCTATAAAGATAGGGTTTTTCTGTTTGTTAGTGCTGATCAATATAATGTACGGTAAATTAGATTTACGTAGATTTATTAATGGTAGACAGAGCTGTGATGGTAAATTTGTCTAAAGTATGTTCATATTCTAGGGCAATAGAAAGTTTTTTAATCGCATTAACGTCCATAATCATCTTCAAAGCGTACAATATCGTCCTCGCCCAAATATGATCCTGATTGTACTTCGATTATCTCAAGCGGTACTGAACCAGGGTTTTCCAGACGATGACGAGTGCCAAGTGGAATAAATGTAGATTCGTTCTCGGATACCAGATACTTGGTATCACCACGGGTTACTTGTGCGGTTCCACTAACCACGATCCAGTGTTCGGCACGGTGATGATGCATTTGCAGTGACAATGATGCGCTTGGCTTGACAACAATGCGTTTAACTTGAAAACGCTTGCCAATATCTACACAGTCATACCAACCCCATGGTCGAAATATTTTGCGGTGCAGTTGTCCTTCTGCTCGTTTTTCATGCTTTAGGCTGGCAACAATTTTTTTTACATCTTGAGTCTTGTCCTTATGGGCCACTAGGACAGCGTCAGGCGTTTCAACTACTACCATATCTTCTACTCCTACGCATGCAACCAGACGGTTCTCTGCCATAACTAACGAACCATGGCAGTCATGCAACAATACATCACCCCGTGATACATTTCCCTTGTTGTCTTTGGGTAGTATTTGCCACAGGGAATCCCATGCGCCGACATCTGACCACCCTGCCGAAAAAGGAATCACTATCCCTGTCGGTAACGAATCCGCATCAGTGGTAATGTTTTCCATTACCGCATAGTCGATAGAATCGGCCGGGCATTGCTCAAATGCCAATCTTTCCACACGCAAAAACTCACCATCAACTGAATTTTGATTCCAGGCTGTTTGGCAGGCCATAAGAATATCTGAGCGGCAATAGCCAATGGCTGAAAGCCACACCGAGGCACGCATCATAAACAATCCACTGTTCCATAGATAAGAGCCAGCATCTAGATAAGACTGTGCGGCGTCAAAATCCGGCTTTTCGACAAAGCGTTCGATGTAAAAAAATCCATCTTTCTCAAACGCAGCACCAGACTGGATATAACCATAACCCGTTTCGGGTGAATCTGGCGTAATGCCAAAAGTAATGATTGCGCCTTCTGCAGCAAGTTTTATACTTTTGTGCACCACAGAATGAAAAGCCGTTGTATCCGTGATCACATGATCTGCAGGCATTACTAGAAGGATCGGATCATCCCCACCCCGCATCACTGCCAATGCGGCAAGTGTTAAAGCTGGTGCCGTGTTACGCCCAACAGGTTCGAGTAGAATCGAAGCCGCATTATTTATTACTCGTAATTGCTCCGCGATTATAAAACGGTATTCCTCATTACAAACCACCATTGTTGTCCCAAGTTGCACACCTGTGATTCCTTCCATACGACGAGCTGTAGCTTGCAACAGGGAATCTTCGTTGTTTAGCAGTGGCAGAAGTTGCTTGGGATATTGCTCACGCGAGAGTGGCCAGAGTCGTGTACCAGAGCCGCCGCAGAGAATAACAGGAATCAATGAATGCATGGAGGCTCCCAAAATGAGTAACGTATTTTATCTGTTTAACCAGTATATGGTTTTAAGTTGCCTTTAGTACAATTTCTACGTAACGCTTACGGATGTCTTCTTTCAACCATGTGCAAGTTTTTTCGCAAGTACTTTCACGATACGTTCCGCTGCTTTGCCGTCCCACATGTTTGGCCTGCAGCCTTGTTTGCCTTCACCTCGCAGTATTTTGCGTACTTCGTCGATAATTCTTATAGGATCTGTACCAACTAGAACATTGGAGCCCTCTTCCACAGTGATCGGTCGCTCGGTGTTTTCACGGATGGTGATACACGGTATGCCTAGGGCAGTGGTTTCTTCTTGTAAACCACCACTATCAGTTAGTACCACGGCAGCGTCTTTCCATAAGTTAAGGAAAGCCATATAAGCCTGTGGACCAACTATCGTGATATTTGGCCCAAGATCTATGGCGAATTTTTCCAAATTGGCTTGGGTACGCGGGTGCACTGGGAAGATCATCGGTAATTCATTTGCAATTTCTTTTAATGCTTTGCAAATACGAGTCATCATCTCGATATTATCCACATTACTTGGTCTGTGTAGTGTAATCACTCCGTATTGTTTGTTGCTAAGTACATGGGTTGTCTTAAAACTATTTGTTTCAAAACTTGAGGTATCGGTATTAGCTAATTTCTTTGCTTGGAATAGCAAATTATCGACCATTACATGTCCGACATAATGAATTTCGGAATCCGATTTCCCCTCGCGCTTTAAGTGCGTAATTCCACTTGGTTCGGTTACAAAGAACCAATCCGAAATACTGTCAGTGACCAAGCGGTTAATTTCTTCTGGCATGGTCATGTCACCACTGCGTAGACCAGCTTCTACGTGGGCTACTGGGATGTTAAGTTTTTTTGATACAATCGAGCAGGCCAATGTTGAATTTACATCGCCTACCACCAGAACTGCATCAGGCCGTTTAACCTGACAAAGTTCCTCAAAAGCGATCATAATTTTACCAGTTTGCTGAGAGTGACTGCCGCCACCGGCCGACATAAATACATCTGGTTCAGGAATGCCTAGTTCCTCAAAAAAAACATCATTCATGTCCCGGTCGTAGTGCTGACCAGTATGAATAATTTTGAACGCTAACCCACCATGCGCCTGTAGGGCGCGTACGATTGGGGCGATCTTCATAAAGTTTGGGCGAGCCCCGGCAACCAAATATATACTTTTCATATATAAAACGGATCCCTTAATAGGATAGATGTATGTAGATATCTGTTATTGGAAAAACTGATATCAACCACAATCATAATTAGGTAAATGTTAGTGACAGTGTAGATGTGATTCTTCTACAAGAAAGTAACGTCCCATCTTTCTAAAACTTTAGAAAACTCATATCAGTCTTCGCCTATATCGTATGAAGTACAAAGTAGACACTCCTTTCCAACCTGACTTTGATGTAAGCAATGTTAGCTTACGGTACATATAATAAACTACTCATATAGACATCTCTTTCAATAGTAATGTTATCTTGTCATAAGCAAATGCATTATGGAGCATTGTCCTCAATTTCGACAAGTTTAAGTTAAGTAATTAAATAATGGCAAATTGAAAAATTAGCCATGCATTCTTTTGTCTGAAGAAGTGATAATTAAGTGTCTTTGGTTTAAATTTGGCTTTTAGGGCTTGATCAAATAGCATTGAATTTTCTATTGCATAGACTGCAAACATCGTAACAAGAGTTATTCACCCTGAATTACTCTTTGCAATAGATTCTTGTTGGACAACTTGATAGTTTTATGTGTGAGAATTTGGTCGTTAGTTTTTCTAAAGTTGCGTTGATCCTTATTCTTGCTGGGCGTATATTCATTTATAATTGGATTAAATCCTCATCCTTTTAATTTAACCATGTTTTAGACGTTGCTTGAAAGCATCCCTAACGAATCCGTGCGAATATGATCCAGACTGAATTTCTCCTGCGCCTTGTAAACAACAGAAGTTTAAGAATAATCGTCGGCGTTCTTGTTCTTACCATCGTTCTTTTTGGATTACTTGGTTATTTCTGGCTTCCTGGCTATGCTAAAAACAAGCTTGAAACGGAGTTATCAGAAATTGTGCACCGGCCTGTGTCGGTTCAGTCTATAGATATTCAACCTTACACACTAGAGCTAATCGTTCGTGGCTTTCAAGTGGGAGAAAAGGCGGCGAGCAAAGACTCTAATAAGGCCTTATTTTCTGTTGGTGAGTTGTATATCGATCTCAGTACTGCATCTATTACCCACCTTGCACCGGTAGTTAGTTCAGTAACAATAAAGGCGCCAATGTTGCGCTTGGTTCGCGAAGGCGAGAACCGCTTCAATATTACCGATTTGATTGAAGAATTTATGGGGCAGCCAGAAGACGACAGCAAGACAAAAGATGATAGCAAGACAATGTTCTCAATCAGTAACATCGTTATTGAAGGCGGTCATTTTGAGTTTGTTGATCAGTTCAAGGAGAGCAATCAAAAAGTTTCTGAAATTAACCTTGGCATTCCATTTGTTTCTAATTTTGAGGGTCATCAGAAAACTTGGATCGAACCGTACTTTAATGCAAACGTAAATGGTTCTCCCTTTGTTCTTAACGGCAAGTTGCGGCCCTTTTTAGGGAAACGTGAAGCAATACTTGATCTTAAGCTCAACAATATTGATTTGATGCGGATAGATGAGTATTCACCAATCCCGCTTGGAATCAGTCTACTTTCAGGATATCTCGATAGTGAATTACGGCTAACCTATACACAGGAGGCCGATCAAACAACTAGGATGGTTTTGTCTGGCCATGCTTCGCTGCGCAATTTTGAGCTTGAAAATAGGATAATGGAAGCGCCTTATAACGTGGAGTTCGACCAGCTTGACGTCATGCTATCTGAAATTGACCTGAGTGGACAGACACCGGCAAAAGTCTCGCTGGTGCTAGCCGGAGCAGTGTTGGTGCAACCGGACAATACAGAACCTATATTGAACCTTCCAAAACTGAGTATTAATAAGATTGTGATTGATCCCACACAGAAAAAAGTTGCGCTTGGCGTGATGAAGCTTGATCAGTTCAAGGCATCAATACGTCGTGAAACTGATGGGAAGCTTAATTTGATTCATCATTTTACGCCACTTCCTGAGGAACAGGCATCCACGCTTCAGCGACGATCAGCAGTAGCAGAAGCCAGCGAACCATGGGCAGTAAGTATCGATAAATTGAAATTAGTGGATGCGGCACTGCATTTTGAAGACCTTACTCTTACAAAAGTGGCACCGATGGTGGTCGATCCGCTCAATTTAACCATCGACAACATTGATCTTGATGGCGCTGATCCGCTGAAGTTAGCACTACAGGCTACAGTGAATCAGCGTGGCAACTTTGAAACAAATGGTTCTCTAGTTTGGGCGCCGTTGGCATTTGATTTTGATATTGATGCAAAAGATATTGATCTTGTATCGCTACAGGGTTGGGCTGGCGACCAATTGAATGCGTTGCTCACTAGTGGTGAAGTGTCCTTCCAAGGCAAGGTAATGGCAGACGGGGAGCCTTTGAAGATAGTATTAAACGGCAAGAGTGGATTCTCTAATTTTAATCTCTTCGACAAGGCGAGTGCTACAGATCTTCTACGCTGGCGAAGGTTCGACATTGGTGGCATTAAGTTCGTAAATGAACCCTTCCGCGTAGATATTGATTCAGTTGCGATTGCCGATTTCTTTGCGAATGTGACGATCTCCCCAAAGGGGGAGATCATTCTCAAGAACATTGTCCGAGAGGATAATGGCACAGAGAATGTAACGTCTACTAAGTCCACAACTGCAGCAACCAAAGCTCCAGTGAAATCACAAGCGGGCAAGGCCACTCCAGTTCACATTGGTCGGGTGGTATTGAAGGGTGGCAATATTAATTTCAACGATCAGTTCATTAAACCCAATTATCGTGCCAATCTGACAGGAATTACTGGCCGAATTGGGCCGTTGAAGCCTGGTAAGCGTGGAGAAATCAATATTCGTGGCGCAGTGGATAAATCAGCGCCACTTGAAATTAAGGGGAAAGTAGATCCGTTTGGTAGTGAGCTCTTCCTCAATATTAAGGTAAAAGCGACGGGTATTGACCTGCCGACATTCAGTCCTTACTCAAGTAAATATGTAGGCTACGTTATTGAGAAAGGTAAGTTGTCAGTTGACATCCACTATCACATCGAAAAAGGCGAACTAAAAGCAGAGAATAATATTTTTCTTGATCAATTTACCCTTGGTGAGAAGATTGAGAGTCCAGATGCACTGGATCTTCCTATAACTCTTGCTATAGCGTTGCTAAAGAACCAGCGTGGCGAGATAGATATTAATCTACCGATTAGTGGTTCACTAAATGACCCTGAATTTAGTATGGGCGGGATAATTATCAAGGTTATTGTTAATTTGCTTACAAAGGCGGTTACTGCGCCGTTCGCATTGCTCGGTTCTCTTGTCGGTGATGGGGAAGAGCTATCAGAGATCGATTTCTTGCCTGGTTACGGACGAGTCGAGCCGGAGGCTGAGAAACGTCTACAAGCGCTATCCAAAGCATTGACAGATCGTCCGGCACTAAAGTTAGAGATTACGGGGTACGCCGATCCCGAGAACGATCATGATGGCCTGAAACAAGCGATTCTTGAACGCAAAGTCAAGGCCCAGAAATTGTCAGAAGGAGTAGAGAAAGGTGAAGCAGGTGGTTCGCTGCAGGACGTTAATCTGGAGCCAGAGGAATATGAAAAATTTCTGGAACTTGCTTACGAAGAAGAGAAGTTTGATAAACCAAAAAATATGATTGGCTTTACAAAAGATCTGCCGGTTCCAGAAATGGAGCAATTGATGCTTGCAAACATTAATGCTGGCGATGACGAGTTGCGGAAACTTGCCCTACAGCGTGCAAAAGCTGCACGTGATTGGTTGGTCGAAAAAGGTAGCATTTCGATCGAACGGGTATTTATATCAGAGCCTAGAATTGAGTCAGAGGTTGATGGTGAGAAACTCGGCAGCAGAGCAAAGTTTTCTATCAAGTAATGGTTCTACTTGAATGCTTTCCAGCACGCGAGATTGTGCTCTATTATTGTATAAATTTGAAAACATCTTGATTATTAAGACGACTTTACGTCTATAACAAAGGTTTAAGAATAGGTTCCAGTTTGTCTCGAGCGATGCGGCCAATATGGGTACTGGTGATTTTTCCGTCTCGATCAAATATGACAGTAAATGGCAATACTGAATGGCGGTTTCCTGCTGCTTCGGCAAGTTTCATGGATTCTATGCCCCCCAATAGAACGGGATAGTTGATACCAATTTCTTTACTATATCGCATTACCTTTATCTTTTGGTCTAACGCAACGCCGATAAAAATCAGCCCTTGATCTCGGAATTTATCCTGAAGTTCAATGAATTCTGGAATTTCTCTGCGGCAAGGTTCGCACCACGTTGCCCAGAAATTCACTACCAGAACTTTTCCGCGCCACTGTGAAATGGATTGCTTCTTGTTTTGAAGGTCAGGTAGGGTAGCTGCGAGAATTATTTTTGCACCCTTATTTATTACAGGCACATCTATAGTCGCAGGTTCTGGATCGCTGCTAGTCAGCTTTCCTTGTAGAAAGAAGCCGGCAGTCACAGCAAGCGTTGCTACGACCATATATAACAGTGCCCGTCCAAATATAGTCATTTAGATCAGCACGGCGTTGAGTATGGCGAGAAAATCTTCCGTGCTTTGATAGCCAATGACCCTAGCATCAGGAATTATGCGCCCATGGCGGTCGAAGAACAGAATTCCAGGGGGTCCAAACAGTTTGAAATGCTTGAGCAGAACGTCATCATCAAGCGTACCTGCAGTGACGTCAACTTGCAGCAATACTACATCTTTCAGCCTAGATTTAATTTTTGCATCCGTAAATGTGAAGCGCTCCATTTCTTTGCATGAAATACACCAGTCAGCATAAAAATCTAACATTACGTATTTGTTTTGTGACTGTTCAATACGTTTATTAAGTTCTACTAAAGAACTTACTCGCTGGAATGGCAGGTGCTTAAATTCATCGGTATTTACTCTGTTAGCATCTTTTTCATTGATTCTGGAAATATTTATCTTTGATAGAGGTTGCAGAATGTCACGGCTACCGGACAATACACCTACTAATAAGGCAACACCAAATAGTAATGCAATGATGCCAAGTCCTTTGAAAAATTTTTGAAACCCGGAAGCTCTTGTTGGTAACGCATCAACAGCATGTAAATAAATGGCAGAGACGATTAATAGAGCGGCCCACATCAGCATGTGAACAGCTGCCGGGAGTACTGGTGATATCAACCAGATTGCCACACCTAGAAGCAATACGCCAAAAAAACGCTTAACTGATTCCATCCAGGGTCCTGCTTTTGGTAAAAGTGCTCCAGCAGATGCGCCTAGTAGTAATAGTGGCACACCCATGCCTAATGCCATAGTGAATAGCGCTGAAGCACCTAGTACTACATCTCGAGTTTGGCTGATATATAGTAGCGCTCCTGCCAACGGTGCAGCCACACAGGGTCCTACAATTAGTGCGGATAGCGCGCCCATACCAAAAACGCTTGTTAAGTGCCCGCCTTTTAAGTGTCCTGCTTCTTCAGAGAGTTTGCTCTGTAGAGAACTCGGTAATTGCAGTTCATAGAAGCCGAACATGGAAAAAGCCAAAGTGACGAACACGAGTGCAAATCCTCCTAATACCCAAGCGTTTTGCAGGACAGCAGATAGCATTGCACCGGAGAGTCCAGCCGCCACTCCTGCCGCGGAGTAGGCGAGAGACATTCCCATAACGTAGGCTAGTGCCAGAATAAATCCATGGGTTTTAGTAATATGCTGTCCCCTATTTGCAATAATCCCTGACAAAATTGGAAACATTGGGAATACACAGGGCGTGAAGGAAAGTAGTAGGCCAATGCCAAAGAAACTTGTCAGGATCAACCAGAAATCACCACCCTCGAACATTCGGTCTATTCTTTTTGATTCCGTCTCAATGGAAAGAGTTCTGTCTATGGGCTGGAATAATTCTGCTGCAGGATCTGATTTAGTATCTATAAAAGCTGTTGCTGCAGTTGCATCATTGCTCACTGTTTCGGCCATCACACCAACCGCGGCCTTTGCCACTGGGAGTGTTAATTTGATTATCTTATCAATGGGTGCATAGCACACACCTATAGGCTCGTTGCAGCCCTGATAGGTAGCTGCAAGGGTAAGCTGGTTTGTTGCAGATGCCTCACGCTTCAAAGAAATTACAGCTTGGAATGGCTTGTAATAAACCTCGGTTTGACCGAAGGTCAGATCATTCTTCATTTTTCCTTGAGGCAGCAAAATTTTTTCAATTAATGTTCCATTACTTTGTGACTTAAACGCAATTTTGTCTTTATAAAGATAATAGTTTTTTGTTGGTTCAAATTCTGCAACTAGCGTATTCGCATCGCGCACCCTGACTGTCAGCTTGAAAGCTTGATCAGGGGGCAATAATTCCTGTTCATTTTGCGCAAAACTTGTGCCCAACTGCTGCAATCCGGATAGTAGGCCAGAAGGCTTTCCCTCCTCAGCAAAAGCGCTAATGCTAGTAAAGCAAAGTAACAGTAGGAAAAATCTAATTAAGTGCATAGGGTCGTCGGATCTGCTCAATTTTTGGCTAATATTAGCGTTTCATCGGCAATCCACTGCAAATATGCAGGTAGACCACCGCTTATTGGGACAGTAATAATTTCAGGTAGTTCGTCGGGGTGCGCCGCTTTTATTGCCTTTTCTACCTGGGCGTAATGTTGTGCTAGGGTTTTGATCAATATTGGTATTTCACTGCTAGTTTCAATTTTATCCTGCCACCGATAGAAAGATGTGCATTCTGCTTGTACGTTAACGCAGGCAGCCAGCCGTGTACTAATCAACTTCTCTGCAAGCGTCAAGGCGCTCATTTTGTCAGGCAGATTGGTTATGATAAGTATAGGATTCATTGAAATATTTCGCATCTATTAATTTGGTAGACAGAATTTTACTTGCTTTCTAGTTTAACTGCTTTACATGTAAGAATGCCCTCAGCTACAGTTGGGTAACGAAGATTTACATGTAGTTCATTTTTTATGCGCATATTCATGAGTTGTCTTGATTCCTCCATATATGACAGCATGCCGACCGAAATGTGTTCATTGGCAGTGGCACGGGCAACACGAGGCGGGCGTGGTATACCAATACGATCTGCAATCAGGTCAAAGTACTCTCCCATTTTTAGGCGCGAATCGTCACAGGCATGGTAAATTCTACCTGGCTTTGCGTGGCGCAATGCTGCAAAAATAATTCGTACAAGATCATCGGCATGAATGCAATTAGTATAGCAATCTTCATCCGGGAGTAACATCGGGACTCCCTCCCGCAAACGAACCAGTGGCAGGCGGTCAGCAGCGTAAATTCCTGGTACACGCAGAATTGAAACTCTCACGTGATTACGCAGACCCCAGTTACGTGTTTGTATTTCTGCGTCGGCCCGGCGTAATGAGCGTTCCGTTCGTGGGTTGATCGGGTAGGTTTCGTCTATCAGGGCGCCATTGCAATTACCGTATACCCCGCTGGTGCTTATGTAGATAAATCGTTGTGGTAAAATTATTCTCTTCATAGTTGACCGTTTTGTCAGTGCCACTAGAAGATTGGTAGTGCGTATATCACGTTTGCCATGATTGAGGGGCGGTGCTAGATGCAATACCGCGTGAGCTATTCCTGCGAGCTTATCAAGGCTTTTGGGGTTGTCGAGATCCCCAAATACCGGAGTAATTCCGCATAAACGAAGCCGGTCAAAGTTTTCTGGACGACGACATAACCCTAATAGCCGGTAGTGTGCACGTAGCAAAGGAGCTGCTCGTAAGGCGATATCACCGCATCCGACAAGTAAAAGTATTTGTTTCATAGTGACCTATAAAGTTTTCTGCCAGTTATTTTTGTTGACTTGCCAATAATCCGATGTCATATCGAATCACCATTAACCCCAGTGGCCACGTTTTCAATGTAAAGCCTGAAGAAACCGTTCTTCAAGCTGCAATACGAGAAGGTTTCCCGCTTCCATATGGTTGTCGTAATGGTGCCTGTGGTACTTGTAAAGGCAAAATCATACAGGGAAAGGTAGATTTCGGCAGGCATAACGAAGATACGCTCACAGAAGTGGAGAAACAGGCTGGCATGGCGCTATTTTGTTGTGCCTTGCCGTTGTCTGAATTAGTGATCAAATGCCGTGAAATTGGAGCGATTAAGGATATTAAGGTTAGAAAGTTGCCTTGTCGTGTACAAAAGATGGAACGGGTTGCATCTGATGTCATGATAATTTCTCTAAGGCTGCCTACCAACGAACGACTACAATTTCTTTCTGGGCAATATATCGATATTCTAATGAAAGATGGTGAACATCGAAGTTTTTCCTTGGCAAATGCTCCACATGATGATGAACTATTGCAGATACATGTTCGTAACTATCCGGGTGGCGTATTTGCTGAGCATGTATTCTCAGGCATGAAAGAAAAGGATATTTTGCGCTTCGAGGGACCACTTGGGACTTTTTTTCTGCGTGAGGATACAGACAAACCTATTATTTTTGTGGCCAGTGGCACTGGTTTTGCGCCGGTAAAAAGTATTCTTGAACATGCTTTTCATGTTGCTGAAATACGAGGTAACAATCGGCAAATGGTTCTTTACTGGGGTGTTCGCACTAAGGCTGAACTTTATTTGGCCGAGCTGGCAGGAAGCTGGCAGCAAGAACACGACAATTTTTCCTTTATTCCGGTGTTATCAGAAGCGTTACCGACAGACGCTTGGCAAGGAAGAACCGGGCTGGTACATCAGTCCGTGTTGCAGGATTTTGACACTCTTTCCGGGTATCAAGTGTATGCCTGTGGAGCGCCAGTAATGGTAAAAGCGGCGCGCAAAGATTTCATCAGTCTTCGCGGCCTACCAGAAGATGAATTTTTTTCCGACGCATTTACCGCTTCGTTGAGTGAATCAAAATTGTAGTTATCGATATTTTTACCATTCAGTTTTTCTTTGTATATAAAGTGTGTGTATGATCTGAAATACATCCAGGCACGTTGGAGTGACCTTGAATGTGTTATAGCTGGGGGTAGTGACGATAACTACTAGTTTTACCACTCAACAAATTTTGTACCGGCAACACTTTGCGCCAAAGCACGACTAGTCCTTGTTGATCAAGATATTCGGGATGAAGTAACCAGGGCCTCATTACTTAATTTTTCTAATCCTGGGCGTTGTAATGCTATCTCTAGTCCTTTTTTATAGTGATCTCTTGCTAGCTCAGGTTTACCAATTTTTTCGTTTAGTTGTGCCAACAGGAGATAGGTTTCGTAATTAGGCTCAACTGAAATGCTGGTTTCCAGATAGGATTGTGCTTTGCCCCATAGCTCGCATTGGATGCATAGTTTTCCAAGAGTTAACAATAGATAAGAGTCGTTCGGATAGAATTTGAGCCACCATGTTTCAGCATATTCAATTTGCCTAGTTACATTGCCATCCAAACAATCTGCATAGATTTTGATCAATTCGGAATTCCATTGTTTATTCAAGCTTTTCTCAATAACCTGGTGTGCTGTCACACAATCTCCAAGTGCAATGAATGCTTGTGCAGCAGAAGAAGCTAGTTTGCTATTTTCCTTTTCTACTGAGGATATATTCTTCCAGTATTTACGAAGAGACTGTGTGTTCCATACTCTATTTTTAAAGTTTTCTAGGTGGGCATGAAACCGTAATTCCTCGGCTAGCGTTTTGTCAATGGCGCTACGTTTTGTCAGTTGATAAACAAGGTTTAGTACCTCGTCCCAATTATTAGATTGCTGTTGTGCTTTTAATTCTAGCCGTAGTGCTGCGGTATGCTGATGTTTCTCCGTAGTACGTAATGTGTGTAAAACCTTTAGCGCTTCTTCATACTGGTTTTCATCTAGTAATAACTCAGCTTTTGTTATGACGCGTAGCGCCATTTCTTCGGGAGCACTATTTTCTAGCATATTAATAAATTCATCACGTTGCGAATATTTTTTTTGCTCGTGGGCGGAGCGGGCTGCAATGACAGCATTAATTGCGGTATCTGTGGAAGATTCTTTAAATTTGAGCGCCTTGGTTGCAGCTTTTTCAGCATTAGTATAACTTCTTTGGAAGTATGCCTTTATCCCATTAAGCATAGCTACATGTGCTGCATCGTGATGCCGTCTTGTTCGAAATTTACGTATTTCCGTTGGTAATCTCAGAGTAATGTTCGCTAGTCTTACTAGAAAATAACCAATAAAAAATAGTGCAACTAGTAATACCACTAACATATTAAGTGAAAGTTCAATACGGTATGGTTGTACTACCAGCAGCACGTATCCGTTATTATATTTAGCCGCAAGCGCAATTGCAGCTGCGGCTGCAAACAACGCCAGTAGCCAGATGACTAGTTTCATCTATTTCTCCTGGATGCGTGCAAGACGGTATTTACGCACCTCATCATAGCTTGCAGAGATGTTGGGTAACTCAATGCCAATTTCGCTATCGTGTAATTGATGTAATATTTCGAGCATGCTGGTAGCAGGCGCCGATTTATTATCGTAATACTGGTTGATCAAATCCATAGAAGTTTTGAGATTGGTTTTGAAACTGACCGCATCGCGAGCAAGTAAAGAATGCTGTGCTGACAATAGACGCAATTTGAGATTCTCGCGCAGAAAATAGGACTGTGACGGAGATAATAGCGGAATATCCCGCTCGCCCATATTCTGAATACGTACCAATTGCTTTATGTCGTTCCAAACGCTTAGCAAGAACTTTGACCACATACCTTCTGGCAGCCAAGTTACGGATGAAACAGCATTAGATTTTGACGGACGGATTTCCATCGCTAGTGGTAATGTATCTACTGTTTTAGCAAGACTTTCCAGGCGTAGGCTAATTTCCATGGTATCTACATTAGGTACGGCTTTCAGCAGATCCATGTCTTTTGCTAGGGTTTTGCGTAGAGTGGATAGTTGTGGGTGGTTAATACGCTGCAATCGAACATCGGCTTCATGCATTGCGATTAGAGCAGATTTCACGTTGCTTGCCAGTTGTAGTTGCTGGTTTGCAATAAGCAACAACTGCTCCACTTCTTCCATTGTTACTTCGTCGCGATCAGGGGCTAGATCTTGGTAGAGCTCTTCTAGTGCTGCTTGTCGATTTATAGATTCAGTTAGATTAGTTTCAAGCAGCTTTATCCTGGTTTCTGTCTCTTCACGTTTTTCTCGTACTTTGGTAGATATATTGCGTAACTCCTTATAGGAAACATCTATTTCTACCAAGCGTTTTTCAAATTCTTGTTGTAAACTTTCTATTTGGCTGCGAGCCTCATACCACTGCCACGCAGCAATGACAGCAGCGACCATAGCAGCAAACAACAGTGGGTTAATGCGGCTACGCAGACCTTGTGGCTTACCAGTAATTTCTAGTTTGTCAGTAACTTCAGGTTTATCAGTAACATCGGGTTGAATTTCTGTGCTCATAGTTTCTTTAAAGGGTAGCTACTAGTCTCGTTGCCATCGCAAAGTAATCTTCTTGTATTATAAAAGTTTTATTTTCAGCGGCCCATATATCATTAGGTTACTATTTTTTGGTTGAGTCCCTGTAGCAAAATAGTTTCCTTGGTGTGCACCGTATGAATTTATATTCGTCTAGCTAATTAATTGGGAAATCACCCATTTAGCTGTTTGTAAATTCCAACGCCGCCAGAATTTCATCTGCACCTTGTGCTTTTAAATTTTGCGCTAAGTGTATACCCATAATTTCGCCTGTTTCTGCTTTGCCACTCAATTGGTTGCTTATCATACGTGATCCGTCAGGGCTGGCGACGAATCCGCGAAGAAGCAATTTTTTTCCTGTAATTTTCGCGAAACCACCAAGAGGTACTTGACAACTCCCCCCCAGCTCACGGCTCATAGCACGTTCTGCTTTTACACACTGGGCAGTTTCAAGGTGATGTAGTGGTTGCAAGAGTTTTATTAAATCAGGTTTATCGGAAAGACATTCTATTCCCAGCGCTCCCTGCCCAACCGCAGGAAGGCTTAGTTCAGGACTCAACAATGTGGTAATACGATTGGCTAGCCCCAGACGTTTCAGTCCTGCTGCTGCCAGAATAATCGCCGCATATTGTCCTTCATCTAACTTGCGCAACCGTGTCTGCACATTACCGCGTAGCGGTTGCACTCGTAAATGAGGAAAATGTGCACCTAATTGGCTTTCGCGCCGCAGGCTAGAAGTGCCTACCACGCTGCCAGCAGGGAGTACGTCAAGACTGGTGTACTGGTTAGAGATAAAAGCATCCCGTGGATCTTCACGTTCCATAATGGCGGCCAACACATATCCTGAAGGTATATTCATTGGTACGTCTTTCATGGAATGTACAGCAATATCTGCACGTCCATCTGAAATTGATTGTTCTAATTCTTTTATAAACAACCCTTTGCCACCAATTTTTGACAGTGTGGTATCGAGTATTTGGTCCCCACGAGTGGTCATACCAAGTATGCTGATTTCGCTTTGTGGGTATAATTTTATCAGCCAACGCCTGATAAAATTTGCTTGCCAGAGAGCAAGGGCGCTTTCGCGTGTAGCAATAACGATTTTTGTGGGTATGGACGGATTTGGCATTAATATGATAATGAAAGTATTACTAAATTTGCTATTACTTTTTATTTTAACATGAGCAACTTCAGTCTGGATTGAGTGGTAGATGGATTTCGTTTGTATTAGCGCAATGTGAAGCATTGCATAATTGAACTTGATGACATTAGGAAATAGTGGTTTTGAAAAGAATCACTTCGATGTTTTAACATTTACTACGACGAATCAGGCATAGATATGAAACAAACCATGATCCGTTCGTTTATACTATAAACGATACGTGCTTTAGATAATCTTTATGGTTTATGGTCAAACCAGCTTTAAATCGTAGAGAGCTGGTACAATTTCTACTTCTATTTTCTTCTAAGTACTCATATGATAATCTGGGGAAACAAAAATTAATTTACAATGAAAAGAAAGTTGTTTCTATCAATTGTGGTTATTGCTACGGTGTTTGTATTTGCCAGCAATGTTCATGCTCAATTATCTCGCTTGTTCCCTTTACCTCCATCGAATAGTAAGCTTGGCAAACTCACATCGATTAATTATCCTTATATTGAGATAAACGGTGAGATTTTGCAATTAGGTGCAGGGGGGCAAATTCGTGGAACAGATAATCTTATTATTCTGCCCTCTATGCTTACCAAATTTGGTCCAATTTTATATTGGGTTGGACCAACGGGTGACGTGCAACGTATTTGGCTGCTTACTCTCGAAGAAGCTGATCAGGTGGTAGAAGAAGGAAAGTACGAGACTGAGTAGAAGCAAATACTAATTTTCAAACTAGTCTTATTTGTAGTGCTTAATTTATGGCAAAGAAACTCTACATTAAAACCTTTGGTTGCCAGATGAACGAGTATGACTCCGCAAAAATTGCGGATTTGCTTCATGCTACTCAGGGTATGGAGCAGACTGACAATCCCAATGATGCTGACATGATTCTTTTCAACACCTGTTCGGTTCGCGAAAAGGCTCAGGAAAAGGTGTTTCATGATTTGGGACGTGTCAGGTCGCTGAAAAGAGCTAATCCTAATTTACTTATTGGTGTGGGCGGCTGTGTTGCCAGTCAAGAAGGAATAAACATTGTTAAGCGCGCGCCTTATGTAGATGTGGTATTCGGACCACAAACTTTACACCGGCTACCACAATTGATAGAAGCACGTAAAATTACTGGCCAGTCACAGGTGGATATTACTTTCCCTGAAATTGAAAAATTCGATCATTTGCCAGAATCGTTGATTCACCGTAAGGGGCGCAAGGGGCGCGTAAGTGCTTTTATTTCCATTATGGAAGGTTGTAGTAAATATTGCAGTTTCTGTGTTGTACCCTATACTCGTGGTGAAGAGGTCTCACGTTCATTGAGTGACGTGCTGGTAGAAGTTACAAGGTTAGCAGATCAGGGTATCAAAGAAGTTACTTTGTTAGGGCAGAATGTCAATGCCTATAGAGGAATAATGGAAGATGGGGCAGAGTGTGATGTTGCAGATTTAGCGCTGTTGCTCTCATATATTAATGAGATCCCTGGTATTGAACGCATCCGATATACAACTTCTCATCCTAGAGAATTCACAGTGCGACTTATTGAAACCTATGAAAAATTACCTAAACTGGTAAGTCACGTACACTTGCCAGTGCAGTCTGGCTCTGATCGGATTTTGGCAGCAATGAAACGTGGTTACACTACGCTGGAATATAAATCAATTGTCCGAAAACTTCGTGCAGTTCGCCCTGATATTTCTCTCACCTCTGATTTTATTATTGGTTTCCCAGGTGAGACTGAAGCCGATTTCGAGGCTACAATGAGACTGATTGAGGAAGTAAGTTTTGATGATTCTTTTAGTTTTATTTATAGTCCACGTCCTGGCACACCAGCTGCCGAACTGTCCGACAATACCCCGCACGAAATAAAACAAGAGCGGTTACATCGCATTCAGGAAAGGATTCAGTACCACGCACAAGCTGTTAGTCAACGCATGATAGGAACGACACAGCATGTCTTGGTAGAAGGGATATCCAAAAAGAATTCTAGTGAGCTTTGTGGACGTACCGATAACAATCGTATGGTAAATTTCGCTGGTGATGGGGATGCAATTGGCCATTTCATAGATGTTGAAATAACTGCTGCTCTATCGCATTCCTTACGCGGTAAAATTGTGTGGGGTACACATAGAGCCTCATCTCCTTCAAAGCGCGATTGTTACCATATGAATTAAGTTTTTAACTGCTTTTAAACTCCTTTGAACCCTAAGCCAGTAGAAATCTCTTTTCCTCCAGATGATAACCAGCGTCTCGCCAATTTATGCGGGGTGCTGGACGAAAACCTCATGCAAATTGAGTCTACTCTTGATGTTTCTATAACACGTCGTGGTGAGCATTTCAATATACGAGGTAAAGTTGCTCAAACTAGGCTTGCAGCGTGGCTAATACAAAATTTTTACAGACAGGCGAATCATAATCTGAGCATCGAGCAAATCCAATTAGGTTTAATCGAGGTGATGAACCCACATCACCCGGCAAAACAAACTGCTTCTGTTTCTGTTGAACAAAGAGTACCGACACCAGCATTGATTACTCGCCGTAGCGATCTACACGGGCGGACACCGCGTCAGGTGCAGTACTTAAAACAGATTCAGGAGCACGATATTACTTTCTCTATTGGTCCAGCAGGTACAGGCAAGACTTATCTTGCCGTAGCCAGCGCGGTTGATGCGCTGGAGAGGGATACGATAGAACGTATTGTACTAGTCCGTCCAGCGGTAGAAGCTGGTGAGCGCCTCGGTTTTCTTCCTGGCGACATGGCGCAAAAAGTAGATCCTTATTTGAGGCCACTTTATGATGCACTATATGACTTGATGGGGTTCGACAAAACTAGCAAGCAGTTTGAGCGCAGCACAATTGAGGTTGCTCCGCTTGCTTTTATGCGTGGACGCACATTAAATAAATCGTTCATTATTCTTGATGAAGCGCAGAATACAACTCCAGAGCAGATTAAAATGTTTCTTACCCGTATTGGATTTGGTTCCAAGGCAGTTGTAACAGGCGACGTTACACAGATTGACTTGCCTAAGAGCCAGAAAAGTGGTTTGGTGGAAGCCAAACAGGTGTTAGAAAAAGTACGTGGTGTTGCTTTCACCAATTTTGAGGCTGAGGATGTAGTGCGACATCCTTTGGTACAGAGAATTGTTAACGCCTACGAAAAGTATGAAAAATAGGAGCGAAGTTTCTGAAATTGTCACAGGACTCGTTCGTACTAAAATAAAACTAAAACTTACAGTACAGTATGCAAATGACATCACATCTCATTTCAAGGGGATTCCTACGCGATTACAATTTCGTAAATGGTTTAAGGCTGGGCTAACACAGGATGCGGAAATCGTATTACGTATAGTTGGTGAGATTGAAGGACGTAGATACAACAGAGATTTCCGTGGCAGAGACTACGCAACTAACGTATTGACTTTTGTTTATGGAATTACCTTGCCTTTATCTGGCGATATTGTGCTATGTGCATCAGTAGTCGAGAAAGAGGCAGATCAGCAGCATAAAGACCTGCAGGCGCATTATGCACTTCTTGCGGTACATAGTGTTCTTCACCTACAGGGCTACGAGCACGAAAGCCACAAAAATGCAGTGACAATGGAGCGGTTAGAGACAAAAATTATTACGAGGCTGGGGTTCGATGATCCCTACCAAGGTTCCTAGGATTATAGTGAGATAAATGCTAAAGCTAACCTAGCTAATTCCAAGTAGGTCTAATAATTTTATGTACAACAGTTTTTATTCATGACTGCTTTTATTCCTTTTTCCTTACATGCAGACTAATGTTTTAATATGAAAAATCCCTTACCTAAACACAACTGGCTTGAGCGCTTGAGTACACTTCTCTTACGTGAGCCGGAGGACCGTGAACAGTTGACAGAGTTGTTGCATTCTGCGTTTAAGCACGACCTTCTTGATTCCGATGCTCTGAGCATGATCGAGGGTGTGATGCAGGTTTCCGAAATGCAAGCAAGCGATATTATGGTGCCACGCTCACAAATGGATGTAATCGACATCAGTGAGACACCGGATAAATTCGTTCCACTAATGATTGAAACAGCGCACTCACGATTTCCAGTAATTGAGAACAGTAAGGACAACGTGATTGGCATCTTATTGGCAAAAGACTTATTACGTTATTATGCCGAGGGAGAGGAATTTAATGCACGTGAAATATTGCGTCCAGTAGTGTTCATCCCTGAATCTAAGCGACTGAATGTGCTTCTAAAAGATTTTCGTAGCAACCGAAACCATATTGCAATTGTAGTGGATGAGTATGGTGGCGTTGCAGGATTAGTAACTATCGAGGATGTGTTGGAACAAATTGTCGGGGATATTGAGGACGAATATGATTATGACGAGTCCGTAGACAATATCGTTCAGGAACCGAGTGGGCACTACCGAGTTAAGGCTATCACTGAAATAGTTGATTTTAATGAAATATTCGGGACAGAATTTAGTAATGAGGATTACGATACTGTCGGTGGTTTAGTGCTGAACAAATTTGGTAGGCTACCTAAGCGTGGTGAGTCAGTTGTCATGGGTTCCTTAAAGTTCATAGTATTACGTGCTGATAGTCGTAGGTTGCATACAGTGTTGGTTGAGGAAAGTAAGTGAGAGGATTGAGTAGAGAAAACTCAAGGAGCGGGCTTCAAGATTCAAAACTTAATGTCAGTTCCTATCTGCTTACTACTTTTTTACTCGGCGCCTTTACCGTTCTAGGATTTGCGCCATTCTACCTTTTCCCTGTTCCAGCCATCACAATTGCGCTGCTGCTTTATTTCTGGCGCAAGAGCACAACACCTCTACAAGCAGCTTTGTTTGGGTTTTGTTTTGGTATGGGTATGTTTGGCGCAGGCGTTACCTGGATATATGTAAGCTTGCACGAGTTCGGTGCAATGTCGATCTCAATTGCGGTGTTTTTCCTGATTATTCTTTGTGCTTACCTTTCTTTATTCGCGACATTAACAGGCTGGGTACTGAGGAAGCTAAATATTGAGACGCCACTACTATGGTCATTGTTAGCTGCTACGTTGTGGGTGTTATTTGAATGGTTACGCGGTGTGTTATTTACCGGTTTTCCCTGGCTAGCAGTAGGTTATTCGCAGGCTCCCTCTAGCCCCCTTGCAGGTTATTCTGCAGTGGGGGGAGTTTATGGTGTCTCACTGATACTTATTTTCAGTGCTGCACTCATAAGTTTATTTTTTGAAAAAAAATTACGTACTTGGCGCAATGTGGTGCCTTTATCTGTGATCTGGATTATCGGTTTTGGTTTACAGCATATCAGCTGGACTGAGCTGCAAGGTGAGCCAGTAACCGTAAGTTTGCTGCAAGGAAATATTTCTCAGGAAATGAAATGGAAGCCAGAGCATGTTATTCATACGATGGATAGATATGCCAAGCTAGTGAATAAAAGTAACAGTCGTCTTATCATTGCACCAGAAATTTCGTTGCCACTAGCACGGGATGAGGTGCCTTCCAATTACCTGACGCAGCTTTCTACTCATGCGAAGCAAAATAATGGAGATATTCTTATTGGCATGGTTGAAACGTCCGACCGATCTGGTGACTACTATAACTCCATGTTCAGTTTTGGTGCTTCTGCCGAACAGATATACCGCAAGCATCATTTAGTACCGTTTGGTGAGTTCATGCCGCTTAAGCCAGTGTTTGGTTGGATCATAAATGTACTGAAAATTCCGCTATCGAATTTTTCGCGTGGTGGGTCTGATCAGCGTCCTATGAGTCTGGCCGGACAAAGCGTTGCAATAAATATTTGTTACGAAGATGTATTTGGTGAAGAACTAATCAATCAATTGCCGCAAGCAACACTGCTTGCTAACGTCAGTAATGACGCCTGGTTTGGACGTTCCATTGGTCCACATCAGCACTTGCAGATTTCGCAAATGCGTGCGCTAGAGACGGGTCGCTATATGTTGCGTGCTACCAATACTGGCGTTAGCGCCATCATAAATGAACGTGGTGTAGTGTTGCAAAAAGCAGAAGTGTTTACTACAACAACACTAAACGGCCTGGTGCAGGGATTCACTGGTACAACCCCCTATGTTCGTTTTGGAAATAGCTTGGTATTGGGATTTATTGGGTTGTCTTTAATCATAGGTTTGTTACCGATCTTTCGCGGCACAAGAAAAACCCTGTAAAATCTTAATTGTTTAGATTATTGTGGTTTTATTCAGACATTTTCATGCTTACATTCCAGGAAATTATCCTCTCTCTGCAACGCTACTGGAACAATCAGGGTTGTGTATTGCTACAACCATATGACATGGAAATGGGAGCGGGCACGTTCCATACGTCAACTTTCTTGCGCGCTCTAGGGCCAGAATCCTGGAAAGCTGCTTATGTGCAGCCGGTTCGTCGTCCCAAAGACGGGCGCTACGGAAATAATCCAAATCGTTTGCAGCACTACTATCAGTATCAGGTTGTACTCAAACCTTCACCTGACAATATTCAGGATCTGTATCTTGATTCGTTACGAGAATTGGGAATTGATTCTGCAGTGAACGATATTCGATTTGTTGAGGACGATTGGGAGTCACCTACGCTTGGAGCCTGGGGTTTGGGCTGGGAAGTATGGCTTAACGGTATGGAAGTAACACAATTTACTTACTTTCAGCAGGTTGGTGGTCTTGACTGTAAGCCAGTACTAGGAGAAATCACCTATGGTTTAGAACGTCTTGCGATGAACCTGCAAGGTGTTGATAACGTGTTCAACCTGACTTGGACAGAAGGAATCACTTACGGAGATGTTTATCACCAGAATGAGGAAGAGCAATCCAAATACAATTTTGAGTACAGCAATGTGAGCCTTCTTCTTGAGCAGTTTAGTATGTATGAATCTGAGGCAAAACGCCTTATCGAATTGAATCTCCCTCTGCCAAGTTACGAACAGGTGATGAAGTGTTCCCACACCTTCAATTTGTTAGATGCGCGTGGCGCGATTTCGGTGACTGAACGTGCAACTTATATAGGTCGAGTCAGGGCATTGGCACGACTAGTTGCAACGGAATATTATGATTCGCGCGAGGCATTGGGTTTTCCGATGCTTCAGAAATAACACTGATAAGTCTAAATGCAAGACACATTACTTATAGAAATTCTGACTGAAGAATTGCCACCTAAGTTATTGCAAGCCTTAAGCGATAATTTTTCTCAAGGGGTATTTAATGGCCTAGATCAGAATAGCTTACTAAGTTCTGAAAGCAAGGTGACAGCTTATGCTACTCCGCGTCGCTTAGCTGTTTCTATCACTGCAGTTTTGGATGTTCAGCCTGAGAGACAAGTTGAGCGTAAGGGGCCAACGGTGGCCGCAGCACATGATGATTCTGGTAAGGCAACTCCAGCGTTACAAGGTTTTGCACGCTCGTGCGGAGTTACCATAGATAACTTACAACAAGGACCTGACAATAAGGGTGTACTTTGTTATACCTATAAGCATAAGAAGCCTGGCCAAGGCCTCGGAAGCGTACTCATTAAAATTTTGCAAGATTTATTAACAAAGATGCCGGTTGCCAAGGTGATGCGTTGGGGCATAGGTGACACACACTTTGTACGTCCTGTACATAATTTTTTTATGATACATGGCAAAAACGTACTATGTGAGCCAAAAGCAATACTTGGATTACGTAGTACCAAAGCAGAAACTTTGGGTCACCGCTTTCTAAGCAAGAACCACATTGAGATCCCTCATGCCAGTGAGTATGAAAAGGTGTTACGTACGAAAGGATATGTTATTGCAAGTTTCGAGAAACGTAAGCAGATGATATGGGAAAAATTACTCGAATGCAGCAAGAAAGAGAATGGAGAAATACTGCGGGATGATGCGCTGTTGGATGAAGTTACCGCCTTGGTTGAATATCCGGCAGTGTATGTAGGCGGATTTAGTCAGGAATTTCTGGATGTACCGCAGGAGTGCTTGATACTTTCAATGAAACAACACCAAAAATATTTCCCATTACTGGATAGTGGGGGCAATCTGTTACCACGTTTTTTAATCGTTAGCAATATTAAGACAGATAACCCCTCCAACATCATTAATGGTAACGAACGCGTTCTACAAGCACGCTTGGCAGACGCGAAATTCTTTTTTGATCGGGATCGGAAGATGACTTTGGCTTCTCGTGTAGAAGGTTTAAGTAGAGTTGTATATCACAACAAGCTTGGAATGCAGAGCGATCGAGTGAAGCGTGTGCGTGCTATTGCACAAGAGATTGGTTTGCAATTAGGTGGTAAGGCGCTTGAAAAACAAGCGGACGAAGTTGCAAAACTGGCTAAGGCCGATTTGCTCACCGACATGGTAGGAGAATTTCCAGAGTTGCAAGGGGTTATGGGGCGCTATTACGCGAAACATGATGGGAAGAGTGATGAAATCGCTTTTGCAATTGAAGACCATTACAAGCCGCGATTTGCGGATGATGATTTGCCTCGTAATATGATCG
>QIFK01000200.1 GCA_003230615.1 Nitrosospira sp.
GGTGTCTTAACAGGAGAAATTTCATGGAATAAGGCATCACTTAGTACAAATACATCTACCGCTTCACTTTCTTCCAATATCAATAATTGTTTTATCTCTTTGTTTTTGCATCCTGATTCGTTTGAGATCAGGCACTTTGGTACTCCTAATTTAGCATAATAGGAATTTATTAAATGCGCCCCATCAAGTATCGCCAGTCCGCATACTCTGCGTTTTTTTGTTGATTCTTCCAACTTGACAAGCCGCTTGAAAATAGGATTCTTGCGAGAGGTGATACATTTCATTAGTTGTTCCAATTTACAAAATTCAATAACCAGTTAGGCCCTTTTTATTCCAGCTAAGTGTTTGCCATCATTGTGCCGTCATTTCAAATGATTTCATTAGGATTTCCTGGTACTTAACTTCTAAAATTTCAATTGTTTTGATCCCATCTGGTGCATGCAGAGTCACTATGTCACCCTGCCGCGCTTTAGTCATCGCTCGTGCCATTGGTGAGATCCAGCTTATGTAGCCTTTGGTAGTATCAATTTCATCAACGCCGACAATGGATACGGTTTTTTTCTTACCTCTCTGATTAGAAAAAGTGACAGTGGCACCAAAGAAAATTTGTGTTTTGTCTTCTCTAGACGCTGTTGGGTCAACAATCTCTGCTATATCTAGTCGCTTGGTGAGGAAATGAATGCGTTTGTCTATTTCACGCAAACGTTTTTTACCGTAGATATAGTCTCCATTTTCTGATCGATCACCATTCCCAGCAGCCCATGACACTATCGCGGTTACTTCAGGTCGCTCTTTATTCATCAACCACAAAAACTCTCCCTTCAACCTAGCATGACCACCAGGTGTTATGTAGTTTTTACTGCCAGCGGGCAATTGATAATTAGAGCTACTTACTTCCATGTTATTAAATTACCTGGATTTTTTGTGAGTGTGGCTTGTTCATATTAATAATAAAGCGATTTTACGTTATCGTTGTATAAATTATTATATTTACTAACATATTCATAGATGAACCCTTAGTAACTTAACATCCGTTCAACTTTTTTCTTAGCACCCATTATTCCTATTCTTGGGTTCATCACTACATGTACGGGAATATCACTCATCATTTTGGAGTAACGGCCTTTATCACAAAACAACCTTATAAAATTACCATCTTTAAGTTTACCAATTATTTTTGGTGCTATACCACCAGCCACATACACTCCACCATTACACAGCCCTGCTAGAGCCAGACTTCCAGCATAAGCACCATAGATTTCAATAAATAAATCAAGAGCTTTTATAGCTATAGGGTGCTTCCGATTTAGCGCGAAATCAGTCACTCTAGCAGCATCGTTGTTATCTATATCTGTTTGTATAAGCTTGTGGTTCCCATTCAAACCCACCTGCAGGAAATTAAACATATCTGTTAGGCCATTTCCGGAGAGCGCACGCTCAAACGACATATGACCGAATCTTTTTCTCTGATACTTAAGAAAATCAATTTGTAAATTACTAGAGGGAGCAAAGTCCATATGCCCCGCCTCAGTGGGGAGCGGTACGTAGCATCCTTTCCTCCATGTAAGCCACGCCACACCCATACCGGTACCTGCGCCTAATATTACACGCATCGATTGAGCTTTGGGTTTTCCCACCTGTAGTGTTTCTAGATCATTTTCAAGCAGAGCTTCAATGCTTAATGCTGCGGCCTCAAAGTCATTGATAAGTAATACGGTGGGAATGGAGAACTCCGTTGAGATTTTCTTGGCATCAATTAGCCATGGGAGGTTTGTAAGCTTTGCACGCTGTGCGGTAACTGGTCCTGCTACCGCAAAGCAGGCAGCTATAGGAATGCACTTCTTAGTAGTCACTTCAGCTTTATCTAGAAAGTCACTAAGAACTTCAGAGAAATCGGCAAAGCTACCACTACTATATTGGTGTTCAAGATGCACCTGGTTCTTGCCATTTATCGACTGTCCTAGCCATAATAAAATTTTAGTGCCACCAATGTCGCCACAAACGAAAAAACTATTCATGATCAACTCCATAATTATGTCTAATTCTATCGATAATACTAAGAAAATCGTTTGGACACTAATATATGAAAAGCAGCTAATTAATTTGGATTCACGTGTTCAATAAGGCCACAGAGTTTATTGATACGTTATAATTTTAATTTTTAAGAAATCTTCTGATGTTAAAAGTATCTGATTTGGAATGCGTGCGTGGTGAGCGTAGTTTATTCAAGGATATTAACTTCTCCCTTGAGGCTGGTGAGCTGATGCAGGTTAACGGCCCTAACGGTAGCGGTAAAACTAGTTTGCTACGGATACTGTGTGGACTCGCAATTCCGGCTCATGGAGAAATTTGCTGGTGTGGAAACACCATCCGCTCTTTAGATGAAGAATATCATAATGTCATTACTTATCTTGGGCACTTGAACGGAGCAAAAGATAATTTAACCGCAATCGAAAATCTACGTATTTCAAGCGCGTTGGCAGGTAATGAGATTGAGGAGAGTAAGGCACATGAGGCCTTGCGACACATGGGTTTAGGTGGGTGCGAAGTGTTACCAGTTAAGGTTCTATCACAAGGACAACGACGACGAGTAACATTAGCGCGTTTATTGGTGTGCAGCACGGTGTTATGGATACTCGATGAACCATTAGTGGCTCTTGATGGTGCAGCCGTAAAGCTTGTTCAAAGTTTGTTAGAGCAGCATTTAGAACAAGGCGGTATGGTTGTGATGACCACTCATCAGGATATTAATATTACCGCTGTTGTAACGAAGCGATTGCAGCTCGCCTAATATGTTTCTTTGGGTAATCCAGCGTGATCTTCTTTTGGCAATGCGTCAGCGGGCCGATGTATTAACCACATTGTTTTTCTTCATTATTGTGGTGAGTCTGTTCCCTCTAGGCGTGGGGCCAGAAATTAACATGCTTCGCGCTATGGCGCCGGGTGTAATGTGGGTTGCTGCTTTACTGGCTTCGATGTTATCGCTTGAAAGAATGTTTTCTAGCGACTATCTGGATGGCACATTGGAGCAAATGTTGCTCTCTCCCCAACCGCTATCGCTAGTAGTTCTTGGCAAGGTGCTGGCTCACTGGCTAGTAACTGGTGTACCACTGGTACTAATAGCACCAGTACTTGGCATCCAGTTTAATTTACCGATGGATGCGTTACTAGTATTAACTGCGTCATTATTACTAGGCACTCCTGTTTTAAGCTTAATCGGTGCCATTGGTGCAGCTCTTACTTTAGGGCTAAGAGGTGGCGGGGTATTGGTATCACTACTGGTTCTGCCTTTATACATTCCAGTACTAATTTTCGGTGCAGGTGCTGTAGAGGCGAGCTCTGTAGGTTTGGGGGCCAGCACCCATTTATCGTTGCTCGGAGCATTTTTATTGGCCTCACTAGTATTTGCTCCATGGGCAACGGCAGCAGCATTGCGAATTTCAATGGAGTAAAGAAAGCAATTCTCAATTTTAATTTATGAGTTAAAATAGAGAGTTAAAACCGAATAAACTTGAGTAACACTTAAACCTTTAAATATTTATACGAAATGGCCATTAACTGGTTCAAATATTCTTCTCCAGCGAGTTTTTATTCTCTTGCTGGAAAAATGATTCCAATATTTTCCATCACTACAATTGCGTTATTTGTGATGGGGCTTTACACCGGTTTTTTCGTTGCTCCTACGGATTTTCAGCAGAGTGAGGCCTATCGAATTATTTTTATACATGTTCCTGCCGCGTGGATGTCTATGTTTCTTTATTTGGTAATGGCAAGCTGGGCTGCTATTGGTCTTGCTTTCAATACTCGGCTTTCTTCTATGATAGCAACAGCCATAGCACCTACAGGTGCAATGTTCACATTCCTTGCCTTGTGGACTGGAGCACTTTGGGGTAAGCCCATGTGGGGTACATGGTGGGTTTGGGATGCTCGACTCACATCTGAATTAATTTTACTATTTCTCTATATCGGTTTTATGGCTCTACAAGCGGCGATAGATGATCCTCGCCGAGCTGATAAAGCTGGTGCAGTGATTGCGCTAGTGGGCGTAGTAAACATACCGATCATCTATTTTTCGGTGAAATGGTGGAATACTCTACATCAGGGAGCCACTGTTAGTCTTACTCAATCTCCAAAGATGGCTACCACCATGCTTACTGGTATGTTCATTATGGCACTGGCATGCTGGATGTATTCAATAGTTGTTGTATTGATGCGTACGCGAACTATCATCCTAGAGCGTGAGCGTCATACTACATGGGTAAGCGAATTGCAAGGAACGGCATAATGAGCTGGGCAAGTTGGTCAGACTTCTTTGCCATGGGTGGATATGGATTTTATGTGTGGGGCTCCTATTTAGTAGCCCTTTTTTGCATGATTGGAGAAATTGTATTGGTATTTAATCACAGGCGAACTTTACATAAGCAACTTAGTCTGATTCATAAAGCAACTCAACAAGAGCAGAATAATGAAACCACGTCATAAGAAGTTGACAATTATTATTATGAGCGTAGCTGCATTAGGCTTATCTGCAGCTCTAGTACTTGATGCTTTTCAAAGTAACTTAGTTTTCTTCTTTAGCCCCTCCCAAGTAGCAGCAAACGAAGCACCTAGGGGAAGAAGTTTTCGAATTGGGGGGCTGGTAGAAGAAGGCAGTGTTAAGCGCCAGAGTGACGGAATAACTGTAAGCTTTGTCGTGACCGACACTGCAAAAAATATCCCTGTTGTGTACACAGGCATCCTTCCTGATTTATTCAAAGAAGGTAAAGGGGTCGTCGCTCAAGGAAAACTGTCGGCAGATGGAGTTTTTCGGGCAGATGAGGTACTCGCTAAGCATGACGAAAATTACATGCCGCCAGAAGCTGCTGACGCGTTAGAGCAGGCAAGTAAAGCACAAAAAACAGTGGTAATAAAATAATCATAGCAATGATTAGTACTAGTGTTTTCCACATTTTCTGATTACTTGATCTCAATTTTTATATCTAAATCACATTTACCATCATGATTCCAGAACTCGGTAATTTTGCTCTAATCCTTGCTCTACTGCTAGCGATCACACAAGTGATCCTACCCATAGTTGGAGCGGCTCGTGGCATTCCCTCATGGGTAGCACTGGCACGACCGGTAGTACAGGGGCAGTTTGTATTTATTGCCATTGCTTTTGGTTGCCTTGCCTATTCGTTTATAAATAATGATTTCTCGGTTCTAAATGTAGCCACCAATTCCAATTCCAGTTTGCCTATACAATATCGATTCGCTGCAACCTGGGGCTCACATGAAGGTTCATTGCTTTTGTGGATGCTGATGCTGGCATCATGGTCGGTTGCTGTCAGTGTATTTAGTCGCCATTTGCCAGATGACATGGTGGCAAGGGTATTAGGAGTGATGGGAGTAATCAGCGTAGGTTTCTTATTGTTCATGCTGTTTACATCGAATCCGTTTGACCGTCTTTTCCCTGCAGCTTTTGAAGGAAGTGATCTTAATCCCCTTTTGCAAGATCCGGGCATGGTAATTCATCCTCCCATGCTCTACATGGGCTATGTAGGCTTCTCTGTTGCCTTCTCATTCGCCATTGCTGCTTTATTAAGTGGGCAGATGGATGCAACCTGGGCGCGTTGGTCACGACCCTGGACTACAATTGCTTGGGTTTTTCTTACCATAGGTATTATGCTTGGTAGCTGGTGGGCATACTACGAGCTAGGCTGGGGTGGTTGGTGGTTCTGGGATCCGGTTGAAAATGCATCTTTTATGCCATGGTTAGTGGGTACTGCGCTGGTTCACTCGCTAGCAGCTTCGGAAAAACGTGGCAGTTTTAAGAGCTGGACCATATTGCTTGCCATTGGTGCTTTTTCCTTAAGTTTGCTCGGAACTTTCCTAGTTCGTTCAGGCGTACTAACGTCAGTTCACGCTTTTGCTACCGATCCTGAGCGTGGAATATTTATACTAGCTTTTTTGGTTATTATTATTGGCAGCTCATTACTTTTATTTGCTTGGCGGGCTCCTAAAATTGGACTTGGTGGGAGTTTTGAGTTGGTTTCAAGAGAATCCTTTCTACTCGCAAATAACTTGCTGCTAATGGTAGCGGCTAGCAGTGTTTTACTTGGAACTTTGTACCCATTAGTAATGGATGCGTTGGAACTTGGCAAAATATCGGTAGGCCCCCCCTACTTCGAGTCAGTGTTTGTTGCGTTAATGACGCCAGCATTTTTCCTTATGGGGTTGGCTCCTCTAGCCCGCTGGAAAAAGGCAAGCCTACCTGAACTTGTGGTACGTTTGCGTTGGGCTTTTGGAGTAAGTCTTGTCACAGCCCTATTCTTGCCACTTACCATTGGCGAGTGGAAACCAATGGTGAGTTTTGGATTGTTACTGGCCTTCTGGATTATTGCCAGTATCTTTGTAAGCTTATGGCATCGCATAAAGAGCAGTGGTCATAAAGGGTTGTTTGCAAAGTTCTCGAAACAATCTCGTAGTTATTACGGAATGCACTTTGCTCATTTTGGCATCGCTATCTTCATTATTGGCGTGACAATGGTAAACAGTTATGAAACAGAAAAAGATGTACGTATGGATATCGGTGATACAGTTGATGTAGGTGGCTATACTTTTCGTTTTAACGGTACAAATACAGTACCTGGTCCCAATTATCAGGGTATTCGTGGTGATATAGAAGTATTTCATAACGGGAAGAGAGTCAATCTTATGCATCCTGAAAAACGAACTTATAACGCTTCGGGCATGGCTATGACTGAGGCTGCAATTGATACCGGTATATTTCGTGATTTGTATGTGGCACTAGGGGAACCCTTGGGAAATGGGTCATGGATAGTACGGGTCTATCATAAACCTTATGTTGATTGGATCTGGTTTGGATGTTTGCTGATGGCGTTTGGTGGTGCTCTTGCAGTATCCGACCGACGTTATCGTCTGAAAGTGCGAAAACAATCTGAGGGTAAGATTAATAAAGAAGATGTTAGTAATGTTCCATTAGTTACGGAAACTAGGAAGGCATGATACGTTTCTTGTTGCCACTAGTTGCCTTTATTGTTCTGGTTGCATTTTTGCTTGTTGGACTCAACCTTAATCCACGTAAAATTCCATCTCCTCTGATAGGAAAGCCAGCTCCCGCCTTCCAATTACAACAGCTGTATGAATCAGAAAAAACACTCGCTTCAAAAGATAATTTGGGTAAGGTATGGTTACTTAATGTATGGGCCTCGTGGTGTGCTGCTTGTCGTGAAGAACACCCATTATTAGTACAGTTAGCAAAATCTGGCATTGTCCCCATCTATGGCCTTAACTATAAGGACAAACGTGATTTGGCTTTGCAATGGTTAGATCGATTTGGTGATCCTTATATTGTAAGCATAGTAGATTCAGATGGCAGAGTGGGTATTGAATATGGTGTCTACGGAGTTCCAGAAACATATGTTATAGACAAGACCGGAGTTATCCAATACAAACAAATTGGTCCTGTAACGGTGGATGTTCTAGAAAAAACGATTCTGCCACTAGTTAAGGGGTTGCAAGGATGAATTTAATATTGTCACTTGAGTTTATAAAAAATCACCGCCAATTAGTGACTACTTGGTTACGAATTCTACTTAGTAAAAGACAATTTGTATTGCTACTTACCATTCTAGTTGTGTCACCTTTAGGTTGGACAAAAGAGGCGGTACCTGTGTCTGAGAACCCAGAAATTGAAAGGCGTATGATCGCATTATCTGAGGAATTGCGTTGCTTAGTATGCCAGAATGAATCTCTTGCTGGTTCACGGTCTGATTTTGCAAAAGATCTCCGTCGTGAGATTCGTGAGCAATTAATAGCAAACAAAAGTAATAAAGAAATTACTGATTTCTTGGTTGCTCGTTACGGTGATTTTGTACTTTATCGTCCGCCCTTAAGAACTAATACGATGCTACTTTGGTTTGGGCCATTTATTTTTCTTCTAATTGGAGCGTGTACTTTGATTATTTATCTAAGACAACGCCGAAAACAACTTGAAGAAGTGGCGCTATCAGAAGAACAGATTGAAAAAGCCGAGGAAATATTAAAAAGGAATAGCGATGGTGGGAATACATGACATCGTTCTGGCTCGTTGCAGGTATTTTTATAGTCGGAGCTTTACTATTTATTCTTCCCACGTTGCTGCGAAGCAAGGGTGGAAAATCTGGTGTGGAGCGCGGAGCAATAAATGTCAGTATTTACCGAGACCAGATATCTGAGCTTGATAATGACTTACGAAATGACATCCTAAATCAAGAGCAATACAATCAAAGCAAGTATGAATTGCAGCAACGTATGATGCAGGATATGTCGGAAGAAAATTCCGACTCTGGAACACGAACAACTAGTAATCGCAGCATTGCAACTTCAGCTGTAATAATCTTGGCAATGCCAATCTTAGCGGCATCTCTTTATTTGTTGCTCGGAAACACCAAGGCGTTGATGCCTCAACCAGCTATTGGGCAAGCAAGAATTGCTGATCAACCATCAATGTCAGAAGGTGCTGCCCATCCAGATCAAGAAATTTCCTCAATGGTGGATAATCTTGTAGCACGCCTTGAGAAGCAGCCGGATGATTTAGAGGGTTGGCTCATGTTAGGGCGCACATACTCTATTATGGGCCGTTTTGAAGAAGCAAGTGAAGTTTATGCAAAATTGCTTGCACGATCTCCAGATAGCCCGGAGGCGCTGGTTAATTATGCTGATGTTTTTGCAATGACACAAGATGGAAGCTTAGCGGGGAAACCCATTGAACTGATCAATAAAGCATTACGTATTGAACCGAAAAATGCCAAGGCTTTAGCCTTGGCTGGTACGGCGAAATTCGAGCAAGGTAATTTTAAGCAGGCTGCTGTTTATTGGGAAGAATTATTGGCAATAATTCCAGCAGATTCTAGGCTGGCACAATCTGTTTCTGGGAGTATTGAAAAAGCAAAAGCTTTAGCGTCAAGCAGGAAGGATCCTACAATCAGTATGGCGCAGTCCTCAAATTTGAATAATCAAAATACCTCATCGCCCAACGGCCAAAAAGTAACTAACGGTGTAGGGGCAGAGTCATCAGCTAGTACAATTTCAGGTGTTGTTAAAATTAGTCCTGCACTTGCTGGCAAAGCATCGCCAGAGGATACCCTTTATATCTATGCTCGTGCAAAGGATGGCCCAAGGATGCCACTTGCAATTGTTCGCCTACAAGCTAAGAATTTGCCTGCACAATTTTCACTGAAAGATGGAATGGGTATGAATCCTAATATGAAACTATCTAGTTTTCCTGAGGTTGTAATAAGTGCAAGAGTTACAAAATCTGGAAAAGCTATACCTGCGAGTGGAGACTTACAAGGATTCAGCGAGGTGGTCAAGATTGGGGATCAGAATGTCAAAATTCTGATAGACCAACAAGTACCTTAGCTCTAGTTGACAGCAACAAAGAAAAATCAACGGTAATAATTAAGTACATCTGTATATTTACTCCATCGATTCTTTAATCGTCTCGCAGAATATATTCATTCTTATATTTGGAACGTTAGCTTGAAGATTGCTGTTTACAACAGTGGCGCTCATACTATTAAAATTTCCTACTATATTTTACGATACTATTATTATTGTTGGCTAAACTCTAGAGATCATGCCTACTAAGTTACAACAGTCACAATCAGATTTGCAGAAGAGTGATGAGCGTTTCCGTGCCATTTTTGATCATGCCGCAGATGGTATAGGGGTATTAGATAATAATAGTCACTATATACAAGTCAACCGTAAGCTTTGTGAAATTTTAGGCTATATCGAAGATGAGCTAATTGGAAAACCACTTAGCGAAATCATGCATCCTGACGATCATGGAGAAAACTTAAATCAAAGTGATCAACCAATATCTGGTTTAGTCGATACATTTCCACTTGAAAAACGTTATATCCGGAAAAATGGTTCGATAATTTGGGTCCATGTCAGCACTGCTGTTGTTCACGGACCCTCAGGAGATCCTATTTATTCAATATCATCTATTACGGATCTCTCAGAACGTAAGCGGCTAGAAATATTTCATAGTGTAGCTAACACTTTAGCCAAGTCAAAAACTATTACTAAAGCTATGCCACGTATTATCCGGATTATCTGTGAAACGTTGGGATGGGATTGTGGTGCTCATTGGAAAGTTGATGAGGAGAAGCAACAGTATTACTGTACCGAGACTTGGAGTCTAGCAAACACCCAGATCAAAAAATTCATGACGTATAGCAGCCAGTGTGTTTTTCCTGTTGATCATGAGGGTTTCATTAAACGTACTTGGTTAAGCAACCGTCCAGTATGGATTTCTGACATTACTACCGAATCAATCTTCAAACGTGCATCGCAAGCAGTAGAAGCTAAGCTACAAAGCGCATTCGCTTTCCAAATACTGTCTGCTGATAAAACTATCGGTATCCTAGAATTCTTTTGTAGAAACACCCAGAAGCCTGACTCTGCTTTACATGAGACGGCACTGTCTATTGGAGTTCAAATAGGCCAGTTTATACAACATAAACAAATAGAGGATGCACAGAAAAGAAGCGAGGTACAACTATCTTGCATCATTCAATCAGCCATGCAAGCTATTATCATGGTGGATGAAGAAATGAATATTGTTTTATTTAACCCGGCCGCGGAAAAAATATTTGGCTATAAAAGTAAGGACGTAATCGGCACAAAAATTAATAAACTTATTCCAGCACGTTTGATGGGGCTACGTCGCAATAGAGAAGAATTTCCAATTGAGGCAAGTATTTCTAATCTGACCCTAAGTGGAAAGAAATTTTATACTGTAATTCTGTCCGATCTTACGCTAAGTCTAGCTGCTGAAGAAAATTTGCATCTTGCTACTGAAGTAATAAAGAACGTCCAGGAAGCCATTGTTATTATTAATGCGTCTATGAAAGTAATCTCGGTTAATCCAGCATTTACATCAATCACAGGCTTTACAGAGGATGAGGCAATCGGCAAGGTTCCTCGAATCTTTAATGAGGATATAAATAGTAATGACTTGTATCAGGCTATGTGGAGTTCTCTAAGAAAAACTGGGCATTGGTATGGAGAAGTATGGGATCAACGCAAAAACGGAGATTCTTTTTGCCAAGGGCTTTCGCTCGATACGATCAAAAATTTATATGGAGAAATCGCCTACTATGCTGCAGTTTTTTACGACATTACTGATCGTAAGCATACGGAGGAACGTATTCTTAATCTAAACACCGAATTGGAACAACGTGTAACGGAACGTACCCGGCAACTTCAAGCCTCTAATAAGGAACTGGAAGCTTTTAGTTACTCCGTATCTCATGACCTGCGCGCACCTCTGAGAGCAATAGATGGATTCAGTCAGTTGCTCCTAAAGAAATATATTGATCAGCTGGATGAACCAGGTAATAACTATCTGCAACGAATTCGTAATGCGAGTGAACGTATGGGGGGATTAATTGATGATTTACTACAATTATCAAAAGTCAGTGCATGTAAGATTAAAACTAAACCAGTTGATTTAAGCCAATTGGTTCATTCTATATTGACAGAGCTTCAAGAAACTGAAACCAACCGACAGGTAGAATTCAATATACAAGATGGAGTTTTTATCGATGCAGACCCCCGTCTCTTTCGAATTGTACTAGAGAATCTTATAAGCAATGCTTGGAAGTTTACGGGGAGAAAAGAGAGAACAATTATTTGTTTTGGTATTAAAGAACAGAATGGCGAACAGGTGGTATTTGTCAATGACAACGGAGCCGGATTTAATATAAAGTATTCACATAAACTATTTGGGGCATTCCAGCGACTACATAGTGTGACTGAGTTCGAGGGTACTGGTATTGGTCTTGCCACAGTGTTGCGCATTATGAACCTACATGGTGGACGTATCTGGGCAGATTCAACCTTAGGTGAAGGTGCAACTTTTTATTTCGTAGTTCCACCTCCTGGTTCAAGTGAAGATAACTAGCTAGAGGAAAAGGCCAGATTGAACACTAAAACTATTGATAAAGTAATTTTACTAGTGGAAGACAATCCTGATGATCAGGAGCTTGCGCTACTGGCTTTCAAGGAAGCAAACATTACAAGTAAAATCATTACTTGCAGTGATGGTGAAGAGGCTTTGGATTACTTATTTGCAACTGGCATGTATGCTGATCGGGATGCCCGCATCATGCCAGAAGTTATGCTTCTTGATCTCAAGCTTCCTAAAGTTGATGGTTTTGAAGTCCTAAAACGAGTACGTGAGGATCCTAGGACCAAATTGCTCCCGGTGGTGGTCCTTACTACCTCCTCAGAGCAGAAAGACTTAGTTGAAAGCTATCAGCTCGGTACTAATAGTTACATACGCAAACCAGTTGATTTCAGTAAATTCATTGAGTTTGCACAACAGTTTGGATCGTATTGGCTGGGGTTGAATGAATCCCCAATTCGTAGAGGTGTTAGAAGAGAGAATTAAGAAAACCACTACACATAATTGCTCTTGTATACCATTTATGATAATTGCCAACCTGACAAATTGAATGAATACGTGTTACTTGATAGAAATAGCCCATCACTCATTTAGCAAGCCAGCTCAGTTATTGGTAAAATGCTAAAATCATCGCTTATATTCGTATAAACTCAAAGGAGTTAGGTGTTTAAGTTCTATTGTTTCTTTCGCTAATATCAATCATCATGACATATGTAAAATGATCGATTATGCTGATTTATTAGAGAAAAGGAATAGCTTAAATTACACTGATCACTTTGAATAAACACTCCGCATATGGGGTATGAAAATATGGAAAAGCAGGATTTGCGCGTATTAATGATTGAAGATTCGGCAGATGATGCAGAACTGATTCTGCATCCTCTTAAGGAAAGTGGATTTACGGTTCATTGTCTACGTGTTGAGACTATTGAAAGTTTACGAAATGCGCTAATTAACGAGAATTGGGACGTAATTCTATCTGATTATAACTTGCCAGACTTTGACGCTGGAGAAGCATTAACACTACTTAAAACACATGATCTAGATATCCCGTTGATTATCGTATCAGGCTGTATCGGCGAAGAAACTGCAGCATCTTTAATGAAAGCTGGAGCACACGATTTTGTAATGAAAGGTAGTACTGCGCGGCTAGTTCCGGTCGTACAGCGCAGCCTATTAGAGGCTGAGAATCGTAAACAATTTAGTCTTTCACAGACAGCATTGAAAAAAAGCGAGGCTCGTTTTCGTGTAATTGCCTCCAATCTTCCTGGCGTAATATTTCAGTTCATGCTAGAACAACATGAAAAAATAAGTTTTCCATACGTAAGTGATGGTTCATTAATGTTGCTTGGCTTACATCCAAGCACACTTATGGACGCTCCGAGACTATTTTATGAGATGATCATACCTAAAGACAGGCCATCCTATTCCCGTTCAATGACTGCCTCAGCTAAGAATATTTCACCCTGGAACTGGGAGGGTCGAATCCGAGTAGATAAAGAAACCGAGGTCAAGTGGATAAGCCTGCGTGCTACTCCTCGACAAATTTCTGGCAAAGATATTCTATGGGACGGTATTGTAATAAATATTACCAGAAATAAACTAGCTGAAATTGAGATTGCAAGTTCTCGCGAGCAGTTAGCTGAACTTTCTTCCTATTTGCAAAAAATTAAGGAACAGGAACGCGCTAGGATTGCCAGAGAAATTCATGATGATATCGGTGGGATTCTGACTGCTATCAAATGTGAATTGCTACCTTGGGCTGAAGGTGTGCCCAATAAGTCTACTTTTTACCAGAAAAAAGCTGAATCTATCGAATCTTTAGTTGACCAAGTAATTGATAGCACACGTAGAATATCAATGGACTTGCGACCAGGTATACTAGATTGTGGAATCGTTGCTGCTGTCAAATGGCAAGCAAAAGAGTTCTGTGATCGTGCCAGGGTTCGATACCGAGTTTCGTGTGATAGTGATGAAATTCCATTAGATTCAGAACTATCAGTAGCAATTTTTCGTATTTTTCAGGAAACTCTGACAAATATTTCAAAGCATGCTACCGCTTCGCGACTTCAAATAAGACTTACAGAGAAAGACGGATGGATATTCCTTGAGGTTACGGACAATGGATGTGGGATAACAGACCAAGAGATGACAAAACCACAGTCTTTCGGAATTCGAGGTATGCGTGAGCGCTGTCAACAACTTAGAGGCAGTCTCCATATTACAGGTAGGCCTGGCAAGGGAACCAAAGTAACTATTTCAATTCCGGTAAATGCCATGGAGATATTATCAAATCACCCTATAGACGCAAATATTAGCCTAACAGTAGTACGCCCTACACCTACAGAGAATCATAAGAATCTAACAAAAACGTTACAGCACTAAGAAACCTGGATTACAGATGATACGTGTAATAATTGCTGATGACCATGCGATTGTGCGCCAAGGATTGAAGCAGATACTTAGCGAGACTAGTAACATTTCTGTCACAGGAGAGGCAGAAACAGGGTTGCAGGCCATTAAGATTGTACGAGAAACTACTTTTGACGTGATGTTGCTCGATATTTCCTTGCCTGATAAAAGTGGGATTGAAGTACTCAAACAAATTAAGAAGGAGCAACCTAAGCTGACGGTTCTGATGTTAAGTATGCACACAGAACATGAATTTGCAGTACGTGCACTGAAGGCAGGCGCATCTGGCTACCTTAATAAACAAAGCGCCCCTTCTCAGCTTGTTACCGCTATACGTCAAGTGGCTACCGGGAAAAAATATATAAGTGCTGCCCTAGCTCAAGAACTTGCTAACACATTAGATCAGGATAGGGATCAGCCGTTACACGAGATTCTGTCTGATCGTGAATTTCAGACTTTGTGTTTGATTGCAGCTGGTAAAACCCCTTCTGATATTTCTACCGAATTATGTTTAAGCCCTAAAACTATCAGTGTATATAGGTCTCGTCTTTTAGAAAAGCTTAAGCTTGCCAATAATTCTGAGTTAACTCGCTACGCTATTAGGAATCACCTAGTAGATTAATTATAGTCCCCTCTCCCCTATCTACCCTACTTAGATAAACTGGCTAGCCTTATATTTACTAAGGTTATATGTCCATTCTTTTACAAGTTCTATTCCAACAACAAAAATCTCTCACTTTTAGATAAAAGTGGCAATTGCCCTGTTTATTAAGCTTATAGCTTTGTATTTTGTCTGTTAATTTAGTTGTCACCAAATAAATCTGAGCCTACTTTTAATCTAAATAACAGTTGCCTTACTCAAGGTAATTCACCTTATCTGTGTATTTTGGGAGGGAATAAGAAATGGGGAGCACTAAAGTAAAGAAACCATTGCGGCTAATCAAGTCAATTAATTCTACAAAATCTACACAAGAAAATATTAACAAAAAAGAAAATTCAGTTTGTATAAATGATTATTACGATCGAATAGAACATTGCGCACAACAAATATGCTCAACCGATGATCTCAGTGAAATAATTAATATTCTCGATGTAGCATTACTTGAGACCAGAAATTTATATCATTCAAGTAATGAAGTAAATAAAGCCCAGGAGCAGGTACAACGTACAGAACAAGATATCGTGGCATTAAAGAATGAACTGGAAATACTCAAGGAATTAGTACATACAGATCAACCGACCGGAGCATTAAATCGAAGAGGGCTTGATGCATCTCTTCTCAGAGAATCCGTACATGCTGACCAAAATAATGTTTCGCTATGCTTGGTTTTACTAGAGCTTGATGACTTCAGGCTGTTCAATGATATTTACGGGAATCAGGCAGGTAATAAAGCTTTGATGTATTTAGTAAATATTATAAAAAAATCACTACGCCCCAGTGACACCGTCGCCCGTTTTGGGAGAGAAGAATTTGTTATTTTACTACCTAATATTACCATGGAGTTAGCAAAATTAGTAACAAAAAGATTACAAGATAATCTTGCAGAAAACCATTTGTTACATGCTGATCAGTCAATACCAATCACGTTTAGTGCTGGCGTGGTTGAGCGTGCCAGTTATGAGCATCAAAACTCAGTAATTGGTCGTGCTAGAAGAGCGCTGTATCCTGTCAAAAATATAGGAAAGAACCAAATAGTTACTGCAGGCTAAAACTAAAGATAATTCTATAAAGCTTTGCTAAAACTTATTTAGAAGTAGGCCACCAAATTTTCTAGAAACGATATGATTATTGATCACAATAATTTATAAATAGTGCAGATTTATACCGGATCCGGTTTATCTAAGCACGTAATTTGTGTACATAAAAATGAATGGTTCCGAAATAATTACTACCTATGAAGCTATTTTAATTACTACAGGTAAAATGCTAAAAGTTGTACAGAGAGCTGATTGGAGAAATTTGATAGTGCTCGAGCAAGAATGTAGTAATCTAATAAAAAAGATCATAATAAATGATGAAAGTAAGATGCTTAGTGACGAGCTACGCCAGCGAAAGCTAGAGATTATTCAACAGATCCTGGCAGTGGATGCTGAGATCAGAACTTTCACTCAGCCATGGACGGTACAACTACAAATTATTCTGAGAAATACTATTCGCGAACATCGATTAACTTAGATGACGGACTCAACAATAACAGCCACATAGAATCATGGGTTCTAAACCACAATTCTTTATCTTTGTATGACTATCATACATTTATAATCAATTAGTTACAGATATATTGTAATATGATACATTAAAGTTTAATGAAAACAGGTTACTTAGTCTCCCTCCTCCCATTCCAGCAGAACTAACTATCTAAAGTATATCCTAAAGGTCGCTGAATGATTGCCGAAGATATTAATACTTGAGTATTATATATGGTGCACATCCTCGTAAATTTAGAGCCTTATATTACCACCAACTTAAGAAAATAAAGTTGCGTACAACCATGATATTACGTGTCGAGCGAAGATAAATTTTACACTTCGCTTTATAATTTGGAGCTTAGAAATGAAACGTCTTCTATTTAGCTCCGGCAGTTTTGACACAGCAAATCTACTGGAGAGCAGTAAGAATGACCAAGAAGAACCAGATTGATGGGGTGATAGAACTATCTCCAGAGACAGAAAACAATAAATTTCGTATTACTTCGAAGTCTGAAATTCTAAATATCTTACAGATAGTTATGAAAAGAAACATGTTAACTGCTCTTCATTTCGATCATAACAATGATTTCATCTTAACTTCAATTTTAGCGATAGATACTGAACTTAGACAAATGGTGGTAGATTTCGGCGAAATTGAGAAATTCGGCCGGATCGCATTACATGCAAATAAAGTGACACTTGTTACGTCTCAGGATCAATCGAAGATACAGTTTACATGTACAGCTATCAAGAAAATAAAATTTCAGAAGCGCAATGCTTTTTGTATTGATCTACCTGAGTCACTGTTACGTATTAAAAAAAGACAGTATTACCATATAACTAAGTCAACGCCGAAACTATTAAAATGTATCATTCCGCTCCCAAATGAACAAAATTCAGACATAACAGGAATAACAGGAATAACGGTACACGATATAAGCTGTGGAGGTATAACACTCACTGAGCAAGATTCCTTGGTTAACTTGAAGTGTGGGGCAACTTATAAAAACTGTCGCATCACTTTGCCTGGAATTGGCGTGCTTAATATTGCTATTCGAGTAAAAAACACTTATAAAGTAACACTAGAAAACGGTCTTAACTGCAAACACGCAGGATGTGAATTTATAAATTTACCACAAGAAATGCTAGAAATGATTCGACAATACATTTCTAGACTGAAGCAGGAGGAAATCAAACAGGCAATTAGTGAAAATCGGTTCAAGGTAGATCCGGAGGCAGTGGCCGATCGTTTATTGGAGACAGTACGTGAACTCATACGATCAAAAAATCGGGAAACTAAACTGAGCGAATAATTTCATCTAACTATGAAATACAATTGCCAAAGAACGCAGATTTTGGCTAATATTGCATGCGTAGTTTGTTCTATATAAAAACATTATATTCTTTTCAGATCAAAGACTCCTGAGCCGACTGCGTAGCCGAGCTACAGCTTGGGTGTGTAATTGGCATACTCGTGATTCGCTTACTCCCAATACTTCACCAATTTCCCGCAAATTCATTTCTTGTTCATAGTGCATACCCATTACCATTTTCTCTCGTGATGGTAAGTCTGCAATCGCATCTACCAACATTGTCCGCAAACGCTCATCCATTAGGAGTTCTAAGGGATCATTTTGTGAATCAGAGCAGAGACGGTCAAAGAATGGCTCATCATCAGCCTTTTGGAAATCTTCATAAAACATCAACTGACCACCACGCGCATCTTGTAGTGTTCCCTGGTACTCTTCAAGAGGTATATTTAATTCAGTAGCTAATTCTTGCTCGCTAGGGACGCGTCCCATACGTTGTTCAAGCGTCCTAACCGCTGCCTCGATTTGTCGCATCTTCTTACGAACTCCACGGGGCAACCAGTCTGCTTCCCGTAATTCATCTAGAATGGAGCCACGTATGCGTTGTGCCGCATAACTTTCAAATTGTCGACCATGTGAACCTTCGTAGCGTTTGATCGCGTCCAGCAAACCAATCATTCCTGCCTGAATTATGTCATCCACTTGTACGGAGGCTGGTAACCTAGCCATCATATGATGAGCAATACGTTTAACTAGTGGTATACAATTTTCAAAAAAGTGCTCTTTATTTACTGTTTCGACGGCGGTATTCATAGTAGTAGTCTTTTCGTAAAATTGTTATGCCAAAATGGCTATAGAAAACTAGTTGCTACGATAAGTATTTGATACTGTTCCTAATATTTACTAAAGTGGCGCGACTTCATTTTGACGACTATTCCTAGGCTGGACTAAGTTGTGGTATATGCGCTGCATTAGCATGTGTAGATTTCTTAGTCTTTCCGGCACGGGATGGGATGTTACAAAGCTTACAAATAAGGTTTGTGTGAAGATCAAGCGCGTGTACTACAAAATTTCCCCCACATTTGTTACATGGAGCAGTACACAGTATTTCGCCACGGATGAAGCGAATTAGGGTCCATGCTCGTGTCAGGCTTAATGTTGGTTCAAGCTGATTTAACTCAATGTGCTCTAGGTAAAGCTTATATCCCTTTATGATGGCATCAATACCTTGAACTTCAGTATGTGCAATGAGGTAGTTATAAATATTGATAAATAGTGATGAATGTATATTGGCTTGCCAACTCATGAACCAATCTTCAGAAAATGGAAGCATTCCTTTTGGTGGTGAAACCCCTTTTATTTCTTTATATAATTTTATTAATCTTTCGCGGCTTAAATTGGAATTAGTCTCTAGTACCTGTAGTCGGGCACCAAGCCTAATTAGCTCTGTCACGAGTTGGATTTCCTTTGCTTCAGATAAGATGCTTTTATTACGCATAAGGAGCAACCTTTAGAAAAAAACCTAGACCATTACCTCAGCTGGCTGACCAGCCATCAGAATGGCTGCATGTGACATGGATGCGGCATGATCTTGGCTATGGCTTGTTAGCATTTCTGCGATCAAACGATCATCAAACCGGAATCGACATAGCAACGTATTTGACGCGGCCATTTTTAAGATTTGACTGGAAGTTAGGTTTTCAATTATTTCGGCAACATTCTGACCAATCCCCAGACGGTACATCGCTGCAGCCTTGTCTTCCCGGAGCATCTTCTGTGCCAGTAGAATGTATCCAAGGTTAATTTCCTTGATTTCTCCTAGAATCTGGTTGGTATCCATTTTGTGTGCCCCTTTCTAGTTTGCGTGCAGTCTCGAACGAATTGAATGAGACAGTGAGCTCATTCTCGTTTAAGACATAGTGCAAGGTAAATGGGAGGTTTTCTAAATCCGTAGTAGGATTTTTGTTAACTATTATGTAGGAATTCTTCTTACATGAATTTTCATGAAGATCCTATTAATAACGAGGCAGAATATAAAGGTAATGTAAAAATAGCTCTAGAAAAGAACTTAGTAACAAGATGAGATAGGATATTGATTAGATCAAATTTCTGTTTGATACGGCTTTAGGAAGCACGCTATAGCATCCGTATTTAGGGGCTTGCTGATAAGGAAGCCTTGCGCTCTATCACATTTTTTAATGCATAAATAATCAAACTGCTCCTTTGTTTCTACTCCTTCTGCAACAATTGTTAAGTTAAGGCTTTTTGCAAGAGCAGTAATTGCTGTCACGATCGCTGAACTATCCGAGTTAATCGAGAGGTCACGAATGAAGGTTCTGTCAATCTTCAAAATATCTATGGGAAGTCGTTTGAGGTAAGCCAGGGATGAGTAGCCAGTACCAAAATCATCAACTGCGATTTTTATTCCCATCTCTTTAAGATCATGTAATGTATTGATGCTAGTTTCTGCATCTTGCATTAAGACAGTTTCAGTGATTTCTAATTCAAGACAAGCTGGATGAAGCCCTGTTTTGCTTAGCACATTAGCTACATGTTCTTTTAGTTGCGGTTGACCTAACTGTACTGCTGAAACATTAACTAGAACTGATATTGGATTAGATGATGTACCATGCCACATTTTTGCTTGTTTACACGCCTGATACAGTACCCATTCTCCAATTTTAATAATGAGGCCAGTTTCATCTGCAAGAGGAATGAATTTATTGGGAGGAAGCAACCCAAATTCAGGATGATTCCAACGTATTAATGCTTCCGCCGCTGTAAAGGCTCCTGTTTTAAGATCAATAACTGGTTGATATTGCAGTATCATTTCTCCTCTTTCTACTGCCTTACGTAACGAAGTTTCCAACACTAAGCGCTTGGATGAAGCCTCACCCATTTCTTTAATATAATATTTACAGTTATTATCATATGATTTCTTGGCATGAGATCTAGCGTTCTCGGCGTTTCCTAATAGCGTTGATGCATCATTACCACCCTCCGGATAAGCAGATATTCCAATACCTAGAGTGACATAAAACTCCAGCCTATCAATAATAAATGGAGAAGCAATGGAAGCCATAATGCGGTCTGCAAATTTCTGAACCTCATTATGGTCACGCATATTACACTTAAAAAATGCAAACTTACTGCCTCCGATTCGAGCCAAAATACAGTTAGCATCTACACAATCACTTAGTCGATATGCTAACTGTTGAATTAATGTATCGCCAACTGCATATCCATATGTATTATTAATTCGCATCAGATGATTCATGTAGATAGAATACATTGCTGCAAATATGTCGGTATTTCTAGAATCCGGTAATCCCGGAAGCATTAACGATGATTTTTCACAAAATAGATTGCGCTTAGGAAGCCCAGTTAGCTCATCAAAGTAGGCCAACTGATAAATATGGCTATCAGCCTCCTGCTTAGCACGGCGCATGTTCGCATTTTTCATCTCGCGCACTATAGACGGGAGCAAGCGGGAGAAATTACCCTTAAATATATAATCGTGCGCTCCATGGCTCATAGCAGAAACAACCATCTGTTCGCTAATGACGTTGGAGTAAATTATGAATGGGATATCTTTACCGCTTTTTTTTAATACATCTAGTGCATCAATGGAGCTGAAGGACGGCATGGAATGATCTGCGATAATGATGTCCCAATCAGAGTCCTCTAAGGCAGCTTGCATCTCTAAATCACAGTCGACACGCTTATATGTTAGGTCATTACCGGCGTTAGTAAGTTCTGCGCAGAGGAGACATGCATCATCCTCTGAATCCTCAACCATTAACACTCTCATATATAACCCTAATTTGCCATGCCGAAAAGGTTGTAACCCGACTCTTAAATTTCGGCTAAAACGGTAAAAACTTTAGCTTTTCGGGTGAAATAATCTAAACTTTAGTCTTTAAGTATTTTGGCCTGAGCAGGTCAAAAAAAACTCTACTTTAGCCTATTCAAATGGTTATATAGCTAAGGGAAAGTTTGAACAATTTATCAAATACATTATTGCTAGGGACTAATTATTGGGAAGGGGTATATTCGATGTTTGAGACAACAAAATGATAAGATAGAAAATAGCAATTGAAATTAGTCTACCTTTGTAAATGAACAAGATATTGCGCTAGATCATAGATAGTAAAATAATTCTTCTTTTGCAGTATCACCAGCATAAAGATATTTTTTTGTGGTTTACATCTTATCTATTCATTATAATTTGACCTCAATTTAATTGAAGCAACCTTGGAAAGAGAGGAGTGTAACTTGATGCCTAGCTTTCCCTATAAAAGTGAATCCAAATCTCAATCGCCTACAACCATATCCCTTTCATAAGCTTAACAAGCTTTACTCTGGGATTACGCCTAATCCGGCTTTTTCACCCATAAGACTACATATAGGCGAACCAAGACATCCAACGCCTGACTTCATTCACCAAGCATTGATAGAAAGCCTTAACAAATTAGCAGATTACCCCACAACTCTTGGAGACAAATCATTACGTGCAAGCATTGCTGAATGGTTAATGCGTCGATATAAATTGGATAAAATAGATTTTGACACGGAAGTTTTACCCGTAAATGGAAGTCGAGAAGCTCTATTTTCTTTTGCCCAAACTGTTATTGATCTATCCTGCTCAAAAGCAGCAGTTGTTTGCCCTAATCCTTTTTATCAGATCTATGAAGGGGCGGCTCTTCTAGCTGGAGCCACGCCATATTTTCTTAACTCCTTGCCTGAAAATAATTTTGTACTTGACTATACACAATTGCCTGATGATGTTTGGTCGCATACGCAACTAGTATACGTCTGCTCCCCTGGAAATCCAGCTGGCAAAGTAATGTCGATGGACGAGTGGCAAAAACTATTTTCTCTTTCGGATCATAATGGGTTTATCATTGCTGCTGACGAGTGCTATTCTGAAATATATTCAGATGAGCACAATCCTCCACTTGGCGCTCTAGAGGCAGCTCACCGCTTAGGTCGTAGAAGTTTTTCTCGATTAGTGGTGTTCGGTAGTTTGTCGAAGCGTTCCAATGTGCCTGGATTGCGTTCTGGTTTTGTTGCAGGAGATCCTAGCATACTAAAAAAATTTTTACTTTATCGTACTTACCATGGCAGCGCGATGAACCCAGCAGTGCAGGTAGCAAGTGAAGCAGCGTGGAAGGAAGAGTCTCATGTTAGCAAGAACCGTCAATTATATCGGGAAAAATTCACTGCGGTCGCCTCATTATTGGCGGGATACATTCAAACGCCAATACCAGAAGCTACTTTCTACTTATGGGTAAAGACACCGGTTAACGATACCGATTTCGCTCAGCAGCTATATCAAGATTATAATGTTACTGTATTACCTGGCAGTTATCTTGCACGTGAAGCCCATGGCATCAACCCTGGTAAGAATTTTGTTCGTATAGCTTTGGTTGTACCTCTATTCGAGTGTGTTGAAGCAACTAAGAGAATAAAGGCTTGGTGTATAGCAAATCATTAAAAAAGTAAGCAGGTAAACTGTAATCATGAATTTTGTAAATTCTGTTATTTAGAGAAATCATTAAGGAAAACTATGGAACAGTTGGAAACCACTATTGAAAAGGCATTTGAATACCGTGCTAATATTACGCCACGTAATGTAGAGGCCAAACTAAAAGAGTCTATAAACCAAGTATTAGATATGCTTAATACTGGTGAATTACGTATAGCGGAAAAAACCAATGGTGAATGGGTAACACATCAATGGATAAAGAAAGCTGTGCTGCTTTCTTTTCGCATAGAAGATAACAGTTTTATTAAGGGGGGGTTTTCCAACTACTTTGATAAAATACCATCAAAATTTGCGGATTTCAGTTCTAAAGATTTTCGTGACGGTGGATTTCGTATAGTTCCACCTGCAACAGTGCGGAAAGGGTCTTTTATCGCTAGCAACGTTGTACTAATGCCATCATATGTCAATATTGGCGCTTATGTTGCTGAGGGTACAATGGTTGACACCTGGGCTACAGTTGGTTCCTGTGCTCAAATTGGGAAGAATGTGCATTTGTCAGGCGGAGTTGGTATTGGAGGCGTACTAGAACCAGTACAGTCTAATCCCACTATTATTGAGGATAACTGCTTTATTGGTGCACGCTCTGAGATTGTAGAAGGTGTACTTGTTGGGGAAAACTCAGTAATTTCTATGGGTGTATATATTGGTCAAAGTACAAAGATATATAACCGTGAAACTAGCGAAGTAAGCTATGGTCGGATTCCACCAGGCTCAGTAGTGGTTTCAGGTGCGTTGCCCTCATCAGATGGAAAATACAGTCTTTACTGCGCAGTCATTGTCAAACAAGTGGATGCAAAGACTCGCGCAAAAACTGGAATCAATGAGCTATTGCGTGGAATTTAAACAATAACCATTTGACATCAGTTCCAGGAAGCCCCTATGCATAAAGATACGTTGTTTCTCACACAGAAACTTATTACATGTTGTTCACTTACTCCTGCTGATGATGGATGTCAGAAAATTCTAATAGATCGTCTAGAAAAACTTGGCTTCGATATTGAGAAGATACATTGTAGTGGAGTAGACAATTTTTGGGCAAGACGCGGAACGAAAACACCAATTGTATGTTTTGCTGGCCATACAGATGTGGTACAAACTGGTCCATTAGAAAAATGGGAAAGCGACCCATTTACACCAACAATTCGTGATGGAAAGCTTTATGGACGTGGTGCGGCAGATATGAAAGCATCTTTAGCCGCATTTATTACAGCGATTGAAGCATTTGTAAATGCACATCCAAATCACAGTGGTTCAATTGCCCTTCTTATTACTTCAGATGAAGAAGGCGTTGCAGTAGATGGCACTGTCAGGGTAGTGGAGGTTCTTAAAGCACGAAATGAAACAATTGACTATTGCATAGTTGGGGAACCCACATGTACGAACAAATTAGGTGACACCATTAAAAATGGTAGACGTGGTTCATTATCTGGAGTTCTTACTGTAAAGGGCATACAAGGGCATATTGCTTATCCACATTTAGCTAAAAACCCTATACATCTTGCTGCACCTGCCGTTGCTGAACTTGCACAAACTGAGTGGGATTGTGGTAACGAATACTTTCCGCCAACTACTTGGCAAATTTCTAATATCTTTGGAGGAACTGGTGCTACCAATGTAATTCCTGGTGAAGTCAAAAAGCTATTTAATTTTCGTTTCTCTACTGCAAGTACCGTCAAGTCACTACAAACTAAATTTTATGAAATACTCAACCGACATGGCCTAGATTATGATTTACAGTGGACGCTTTCTGGCAAGCCTTATCTTACTCCTAAGGGCAATCTGGTAGAGGCAATAAATAATGCAGTTAAGAAAACATTAGGAATCGAACCACAGTTATCTACTACCGGGGGCACCTCTGATGGACGTTTTATTGCTGATATCTGTCCACAGGTAGTAGAGTTTGGTCCGATCAATGAAAGTATCCACAAAATTAATGAATATGTGGAAGTGAATGATTTAGAACAACTATCGTATATTTATCAGCTAACACTGGAGAACTTATTGTTGAATTAAAAAGGAATCCTGTATATCAATATCATTGAAAAAAGAATAATAAAAGTCAATTTTTACACATTCTTAGTGCTGTATTAAATTTACGCGTTTATCCCCTTGACATACGGTAAGTAATCTGCCATACTCTCCTTAACATTAGGAGACACACAGATGAAAGCCATTACTTTACG